>CAZLBQ010000073.1:0-16305 GCA_964557745.1 uncultured Anaerolineales bacterium | reverse complement strand
CGCCGCCCCCACGACGGCCCCCGCCGCGCCGAAGGCCGCTGCCGCCACCGAAGCGCCGAAACCCGCCGCGCCGACCGACGCGCCGAAGGCGGCTGCCCCCACCACCGCCCCGACGCAATCGGCGGCGAACAAGGCCGTCGACCCGACCAAGCCGGCGGACACGACCGGCCAGCCCACCACCATTGTCTTCAGCAACATCGCCGAGACGGCCACCCTCGACCCGGCCATCGCCTTTAGCTCCGACGGCCTAGAGTTCGTGCGCAACGTCTACGAAGGCTTGCTCGAGTATGTCCCGGCTAGCACCGAACTCAAGCCCGCCTTGGCGAACAAGTGGGACGTATCGAGTGACGGCCTGACGTACACCTTCCAGCTGCGCAACGACGTCAAGTTCCACGACGGGACGCCCCTCGACGCCAACGCCGTCAAGACCGGCCTGGAGCGCATCCAGGGTGTCAACCAGGGGCCGGCCAGCCTGATGACCGACGTTGCCAAGATCGAGGCCGTCGACACGACGACGCTCCGCATCACCCTCAAGAAGCCTAACGTCTACTTCCTGGGCAACCTGCCCAAGCTGCCCATCGTCAGCCCCAAGGCCGTCGCCGATAAGAAGACGGCCAACGACCCATGGGCGAAGGACTTCTTCGCCACGAACGGCGTCGGCACCGGCCCCTACAAGTTCGAGTCGTGGACCAAGGGCAGCCAGATTGTGCTGACCAAGAACACGAGCTACTGGCGGCCCTGGCAGCCCAACACACCGGACCGCGTCATCCTGCGCGTCGACGCCGACGTCTCGACGGCCCTCCAGTTGCTCGCCCAGGGCCAGATCGACATGTTGGGCGCCGTCGGTCCTGACGACTCCATCGCCGCCAGCAAGCTCAAGGACGTCAAGCTCGTCAAGCAGCCCCAGTTCCAGGTGTCGATTCTGACGCTAAACACGAGCAAGGGGCCGCTGGCGAACCAGAAGGTGCGCGAGGCCGTCAAGTATGCCTTCGACTACCAGGCCTTCGCCGACTTCTTCCAGGGCCTGGGCGAGATTCCCACCGGCCCGCTGCCCAAGAACGCCGAGGGTGTTGACCCCAGCCTGCCGGTCCAGAAGCAGGACCTGGCGAAGGCCAAGCAACTGCTAACCGACTCCGGCGTCAACCCCAGCACGATCAAGCTGCGCTACCTGGGCCTCAAGGGCCTGTCATACGAGGAAGTGGCGGGCACCATTCTCCAGGACAGCCTGGGCAAGCTCGGCATCCAGGTCGAGCAAATTCTCGTGCCCTGGCCGCAAATGCCGCCCATGATGGCCGACAAGGCCAACGCGCCCGACATCTCGTTCCTCAACGTCTCGATGTTCACCAACGACCCGACGTTCATCCTGCGCACGTCCTACCACTCCAGCAACACGGCCGACAAGAGCGGCTACAACTGGTCGTACTACTCCGACCCGCAGGTGGACAAGTGGCTGGACGAGATTCCGACCATCCAGGACGCCAAGCAGCGCAGCGACACCCTGCTCAAGCTCCAGCAGAAGATCGTGGCCGACGTGCCCGCGCTGTACGTCATCAGCCCGACCTTGGCGCAGCCTGTGCGCAGTAACATCGAGGGCGCAATCTACGAGACACTGGACTACAACTACCTGGTGCGCTTCTTCAACGTCAAGAAGACGCCCCGCTAGCTGTGACTGTCACCCCTCGCTGTGCTGCTCGGAACTTCGACTGTCACCCCGAACGGAGTGAGGGGTCTCCTCTGGAAACGCTGCCAGAGCAGATGCCTCGCTCCGCTCGGCATGACGGTCGGCGGGGTTTTTGCCTCGTCGCCTGTCGATGGCGACATGGTATTCTTGATATGACGGTCGATAGTCGTACCCCTCTTGCGGCATAGACTTCATGCTTCGCTACTTGTTGTTCCGGCTCGCGTGGATGGTCTTCGTCGTGTTCGGCGTGGTGACGCTCACCTTCTTCATCGCCCGCGTCATCCCCGCCGACCCGGCGCGCCTCGCGGCGGGCCTCAACGCCGGGCCGGAGCAGGTCGAGGAAGTGCGGCGCTCGTTGGGGCTGGATCAGCCTGTCTACGTCCAATACCAGCGCTACCTGGCCGGGCTGGCCCGCTTCGACCTCGGCCGCTCCATCCAGACCCGCCAGCCCATCTGGAACGACATCAAGCAGTTCTTCCCGGCCACGCTCGAACTGGCGGTGACCAGCTTCCTGATCTACGTTGTGCTCGGCATCGGCATTGGCGTGCTGTGGGCCGTCCGTCCCAACTCGCCGCTAGCCTGGCTGGCGCGGGGCGCGTCGGTCATGGGTGTGGCCGTCCCCATCTTCTGGATTGGCCTCGTCTTTCAGCTGGTCTTCGGCACGTACCTCAACTGGCTGCCCGTCGCCGGTCGACTCGAGTTGACGGCCACGCCGCCGCCGTTCGTGACCGGCCTCTACACCGTCGATAGTCTGCTGGCGGGGAACCTGGACCTGTTCCTGGACGCCGTCCGCCACCTGGTCCTGCCCGTCGCGACGCTGGTCCTGAGCCTGCTGGCCGTCGCCACACGGCTGACTCAGGCAACGATACGGGAGGAGTTGGGGCGGACGTACGTCCAAACCGCGCGCAGCAAGGGGCTGGCCGAGCGCGTCATCCTGTGGCGGCACGTGATGAAGAACGCTCTCAACCCCATCCTGACCATGCTGGGCCTGCAGTTCGGCTGGCTGTTGGGCGGGACAATTCTGGTTGAGGCCGTGTTTTCCTGGCCGGGCATCGGGCTGTACGCCTTCGAGTCGTTCAAGACCTTCGACTACGCCCCCATCCAGGCTCTGGCCCTCATCATCACCTTTACTTTTGTCCTGGTCAATCTGGTCATCGACCTGATCTATCCCGTCCTCGACCCGCGCCTGCGGCAGTGAGAAGCATGAGTAACGTCGCCCCTCTGCCCGCTGTCTCGCCTCGCTCAACCGCCTCGCGCGGCCTGGCGCGCTTTATCCCGCGCCGGCTCAAGTGGACGACAGTCGTAGCCGCCGTTGTCCTGGTCCTGCTCGCTGTGGCGATGCTCTTCCCCCAGGCGCTGACGAGCTACGACCCGCTGGCCCTGAGCGTGCGCGACCGCCTCCAGCCGCCGACGGCGGCGCACTGGTTTGGCACCGACGGCACGGGCCGCGACGTCTATAGCCGCATGGTCTACGGCGCGCGCTACTCCGTCGGCATGGCGCTCATGATTGTGCTGTCGGCGGCGCTCATTGGCGCGCTGTGGGGCGGCCTGGCCGGCTTCGTCGGCGGCTGGGTCGACCAGGCCATGATGCGCGTCGTCGACATCTTCCTGGCTTTCCCGTACTTCATCCTGGCCCTCGCCATCGCCAGCGCGCTGGGGCGCGGCATGGCGACCGCCGTCCTGGCCTTGACCCTCGTGTGGTGGCCGGGCTACGCCCGCATGATTCGCGGCCAGGTGCTCAGCATCAAGCAGAACGTCTTTGTCGACGCGGCGCGCGCCGTCGGCGTGCCCAACTACCTCCTCATCCTGCGCCACATTCTGCCCCATACCACCAACGAGATGAACGTCCGCATCACCCTCGACCTGGGCTACGCCATCCTGGCCCTGACGGGCTTGAGCTTCCTGGGCCTGGGTGCGCAGAACCCGACCCCGGAGTGGGGCCTGATTGTCTCCGACGCGCGGCTGTTTGTCTTTCGCGCCTGGTGGTACGCCGTCCTCCCCGGCCTCGTCATCTTCGTGACCGTCCTCGCCTTCGTCACCCTCGGCGACGCCTTCACCGAGCGCCAGTTTCGCCGTTAGGGATCGGTAGTGGGCTCCACGTCCGTCCGCCGTCGAGCGAGCGGTACAGGGTCGGCGGCGGCAGCTCGGGGCAGAAGTCGCCCTGGCAGGTGCTCGGGATGGACAGGTTGGCGTAGAGCGCCAGGCCCTGTGGGCTCCAGCCGGAGGCCAGCAAGTCAGCCTCGGTGTTCGGCCCGAAGTCGTGGACCAGTTCCCAGCGCACGTCCTTCGTGTCAGGCTCACGTGGGTTGGCCGTTCGCCACAGCTGGTTAGGAATCTGCTGCTCGTCGGTCCCCACCGCCAGGTACAATGCCCCCGTCGCGCCGTCCAGCGTCATCCCGCCCACGTTGATCGCCGTCGCGTCGGGCATCGGCCCGGGCATGGGCAGCTTGCCCCAATCGCGCTGCGCCTCCGGCAGGCTCAGGTCCGCCGAGGCGCGCGTGAGTCTGTACCACCAGCCCTTGAACACCGCCAGCGCGTACACTGTGTTCGGGTCGCGGGGGTCGAGGGCGAGGCGCTGCGGCGTCAGCTCTGGGCCACGCCCGTACACCCAGTTGCGCCCACCGTCGTTGCTGTGGACGATGCGATCCGCCTGGTCGAGGAACGCAATGGCCCACATCTGGCGCGCGTCACCATAGCGGATCGCCAACCCGCTCATCTTCTGGGCCGTGATGACCTCCCAGGCGCGGCCATTCCAGCGCTGGACGCCGTGGTCGCCGCTGCTGTAGAGCGCGTCGGGGGTCGCGTAGTCAAGGCTGAGGGAATAGAGGAATGATGGGTCGGGCGGGATGCCGCCGACGAAGGGCTGCCAGGTCTGGCCGAAGTCGTCGCTGACGACAAAGCGCCACGTCGTCCACTTCTCATTGCGGAGCAGGGCGTAGAGACGGCCCGGCGACCCTGGCCCGATCAGGAACTGGGTCACCTGGAACTCGCCCGTGTTGACGACGGGCGGCGGGGCGGCCAGGCCGCCGCAACTAGCCTCCGGCACGTCCGGCGTCGGCAGGTAGGTCCGGGCATCGGCGCCGTGGCTCCAAATCGAGGCCTGGGTCTCGTAGCGGGCAACGTTGGCCCGGAAGTAGACCTTGTTGCGGGGGTCGCGGGCGGCGCTCACGTCCACGTCGTTGAAGTCCCACACCGGGTACGCCAGGCCGGACGCCATCGTCATCAGTCGCTTCTCCCCCTGCCCCACGCTCTTCAGGACGTCATTGTTCACCCCGCGATACAGCTCGACCGCCATGTTCTCATAGGGGTTGAGGGAGTGCGTGGTGCCAACGTCGAACAAGGCGACGGTGACGTTCGCCCGCGTGGCGCGCTCCACCGGCTGGGGCCGGCCGCTCTCGTCGTGGGGCCAGACGACCTGGATGCGGGCGTCCACCGAGTGGACACCACCGGCGGTCCTCGACGGCTGGACAGGGTCGGGCAGGTAGGTGCGGGCGTCGGCCCCGTGCGTCCAGATGTTGGAGCGCGTGACCTGGCGGTCGACGGTGACATAGAAGGCGATCTTGTTGGCCGGGTCACGCGCCGGCTGGACGTCGATGTCGTTGAAGTCCCAGACCGGGAAGGTCCGCCCGGCGACAGTGGCAATGCGCTTGGCGCCGACGGCCACCGCCTCCACAGGCTCGTTGTTGACGGCCCGCCACAGCCGCAAGGTGTAGATCACGTCACACGGGACCGGCACGCGCGTGTCGGCCTGGAACAGGTAGGCTGTGACATTGACCTGGTCGGCGTCACGCACCGAGACCCCACCGTGGGGCCAGACGATCTCGACGCGGGCGTCCAGCGCGTCCGACGCCCGCCGGGCCGAGGCGGCGGCGGGAGAGGGTGCGGCGCTCGCGAGCGCCGCACCCCACACGACGACCAGGAGCATCGTGATAACAGAGTGTCGCATACGGCCTCTTAGCGGTTGGCGAACGCCGCCAACCAGTCGCTGCCTACGTTGGCGCGCTCGACCTGCCAGGCGGCAGGGTTGAGCGGGTCGTAGGTCAGGATGGTGCGCTGGAACGCCTGGACGGTGATGTGTCGGCCGTGGGTGTCGCCCTTGTCGACCGTCGCCTGGAGGGGCTCCGTCATCGGCAGGCCGACGTCGTGGAGCCAGCCGCCCGGGAAGAGGTCGGGGCGGTTGATGTAGCGCCAGAAGAGCGGCGGGACGACGTGGCCGGGCGCGGCCTGGAGGTGCGCGTCGTAGGGGATGGACGCGCCGCCATCCGGCATCGGCATGACCCCATTGAGGCCCAGGCTGGGCAGCCGCCGGTCCTCCCGCGCCGCGTCGGCCAGACCGGCATAGGTGAGGGTCGAGGTGTCGCCGCCGACGGGCAGCGGCGCACGAGCCTCGATCAGGTCCTGGACCAGCAGGCCGTACATGACGCGCCAGTTGGGGTCACGCTCCGCTGCATGGTCTTCGATGCGGCCCTTCTCGAAGAGTTGCGATGGGAAGCCGTCCGTCCTGCTCAGGCCCTGCAAGGCCCGCCCCAGCAGCCGCCAGCCGTCGTGGCTGTCGTAGTAGCTGCGGAAGACCGGGGCGATGAGGGGCGCGGGCGGCGGCGGCGCGGGCGGCTCGGCCAGGCTGACCTGCCAGAGGCCCGCCTCCGTCGCGGCCAACAGGGTCTGGCGCGGCGGGCTGTACGCCAGCTGCGTGATGTCAGGCGACTGGACGGCCTCGCCGACCTGCTGCCATGTTGCGCCGCCGTCGCGGCTCATCATGACCAGGGCCATACTCGGCGCCGTCTGCCCCGTGCCGCTGGTCCACTGTGCGGCCACAAACAGCGTCTTCGGCTGCGTCGGGTCGGCGCTCAAGGCCGTCAGGGCGGGCGTCGTCGCGGCGGCGCCGGCCTGCTCGCCGGTCTTGCCCAGCAAGGGCGGGGTGACGCTGCGCCACGTCTGCCCGCTGTCGGTCGTCTTGCGCAGCGAGGCGACGCGGTCGCGGCCGTCCGTCCCCCAGCGCACGTACACCGTTCCCGACGGTCCGGCCAGCGTCTGGAGCGGGACGGGGAAGAGCACCTGAATCTGGGGCCGATCGCCCGCCCCCCCCGGCCACGGGTCGGCGCGCTCGCCCAGCCGGAACAGCGCGCCGCCGTGATAGCCCCACACCGTCGCGAGCAGGGTCCGGTCGAAGGGCGTCAGGTCGAGGACTTGCGGCGTCTGCATGCCGGGCTGGCCCAGCGTGTTCCAGATCTCGCGCCAGTTAGTACCATAGTCGTCGCTCTGGAGCACGCGATACGGGCCAGCGCCGCTCTGGCCGGTGGTGGAGATGGTCACGCGGTGCGGCGGGTCCGAGGAGACGGTCAGGGCGCCGACGGGCTGCTCGAGGACCACCCGCCACGTCTGCCCGCCGTTCTGCGTCACGTAGAGCGGTCCTCCGCTGTCGGTGCGGTGGCCGACGTACACGGTCTGGGCGTCGCGCGGGTCAATCGCCAGGACGCGGAGGCCCCTGACGCCCGGCGGCATCGCCACTGCCGCCCAGGTCAGACCGCCGTCCTGGCTGCGCCATATGCGGCTAGCGCTGGCGGCGTACAGCACGTGTGGGGCGTTGGGCGCGACGGCGACGACGCGGGCCGCCTCCAGCCCCGCGACCTGCGTCCAGCCGGCAGCCGCGGCCGGGGCTGCCGCCGTCGGGGCGGCGCTCACGATACCCAACGCCAGGGTGATTAAGAGAGTTGTCATCAGAAGAGTCGTGCGGATGCGACGAGGAGAGTTGTCCATTGTTCCTCCCAGGCAATGTGGCCCCCTCACTTCCCATTGTATCAGTCTCCCTCATGACAATCGGTGGAGGAATCTTCACCAAGCGGTAACGGCTCACCACCTGAAGGCCTTGACAAACGCGTTGATACCACTCGTCACTATCCTTGATACGCTTTGCCGTTGTCAGATGTTCCCCAGATTCCGTACAATGAACAAGGCGGTGTGATAGTGTCAGAGCGCCGTCAGCGCCTGCCAGGCTGAAACAAGAGGGGCTTGCCCATGCGTCTCCAGGATAAGATTGCCATTGTGACCGGCGCCGGCTCGGGCAACGGGCGCGGCATCGCGCTGCGTTTCGCCGAGGAGGGCGCCCACGTCGTCGTGGCCGACGTGGCCGAGAAGGGGGCGCGCGAGACAGCGGCGCTGATCGAAGGGCTGGGCCGCCAGGCCCTCGTTAGCCTGACCGACGTCAGCCGCCGCGACCACGCGGAGGCGATGGTGGCGCAGACGGTGGATCGCTTCGGGCGCGTCGACATCCTCGTCAACAACGCCGGCATCGAGACCATTATCCCGTTCCTGGACCTGCCGGAAGAGCAGTGGGACCGCGTCCTGGCCGTCAACCTCAAGGGGCCGTTCCTATGCGCCCAGGCGGCGGCGCGGGCCATGGTCGCGGCGGGCACGCGCGGCAAGATCGTCAACATTGGCTCCATCAACTCCCAGATCGCCCTCAAGGGCCAGGCCCACTACGTCTCCTCCAAGGGCGGCCTGCTCATGCTCACCAAAGCGATAGCCCTGGAGTTAGCCGAGTATGGCATCAACGTCAACGCCATCGGCCCCGGCGTCATCGAGACGGCCATGACGGCCAACAGCCTCTCGAACGCCGAGCGCCGCGACATGCTCTTGAGCCACATCCCCATGCGCCGCGTCGGCCAGCCGCGTGACATTGGCAACGCGGCGGTCTTCCTGGCGTCTGAAGAAGCGGATTACATCACCGGCATCATGCTGTTTGTCGACGGCGGCTGGTTGATTACATAAGGAGAGGACATGAAAACGGTACGCATTGGCAATGGCAGCGCTTATTGGGGAGATATGTTGGACCCAGCCGTCGAGTTGGCGGAGAAGGGGAACCTCCACTACCTGGGGCTGGACCACCTGGCCGAGCTGACCCTCGCCATCTTCCAGCGCATCAAGGCCAAAGACCCCAACAAGGGTTACATCCCCGACCTGCTCACCTGGACCGAGGCCCTGCTGCCCCACACCCACCGCAACGGCGTCAAGATGATTACCAACGCCGGCTGCGCCAACCCGCTGGCGGGTGGCGAGCAGGTGGTCGAGCTGGCGCGGCGCATGGGCTACCAGGGCATGAAGATCGGCATTGTGACGGGCGATGACGTCCTGGACCAACTGGACCGCATGGTGGCCGACGGGGTCAAGCTGGTCAACATGGACACGGGCGAGGAGGGGCTGGACCGCGTGCGGAGCCGCATCGTCGCCGCCAACGCCTACATCGGCTCCGAGGGCATCATCGAGTCGCTGGCCGAGGGGGCCGAGATGGTCATTACGGGCCGTTGCTCCGACAGCGCGCTGACCATCGGCCCGGCCATGTACGAGTTTGGCTGGAACTTCGAGCAGCCCGACTGGAACAAGATCGGCGCGGCCGTCACCGTCGGCCACATCATCGAGTGCGCCTGCTTCTGCACGGGCGGCGGCTCGTGCCAGTGGCGCGAGGCCCGCGAACCCTGGCACATCGGCTTCCCCATCGCCGAGATGAGCGAGGACGGCAGCACGGTGATCACCAAGGTCGAAGGCTCCGGCGGCCTGGTCAACCAGTGGACGGTCAAGGAGCAGTTGACCTACGAGGTCATCGACCCCAACAACTACTTCGCCCCCGACGGCGTGGCCGACTTCACGTCCCTCCACCTGGAGGAGGTCGGGCCGGACCGCGTGCGCGTCACCAACATGAGCGGCAAGCCGCGCCCCGATACCCTCAAGCTGTGCATCGGCTACCAGGACGGCTGGATCGCCGAGGGCCTGCTCCTCTTCTCGTGGCCCGACGCCATCGACAAGGCGTGCCGCGCCGAGGACATTGTGTGCCGCCGCCTGGAGATGCTGGGCGTGCGCCCCGAAGAGATTCGCTTCGAGATGGTCGGCCTCAACGCCCTGCACGGCTCGACCGCGCCGCAGCCCGACTACGAGCCGAACGAGGTTGGCCTGCGCATCGCCGCCAAGTGCCGTACCCAGGAAGAGGCCGACGCCGTCCGCCGTGAGGCGACTCACCTGTGGACCATCGGCGGCATCGGCACAGCGTTTGGCGTGCCCTTCCGCCCGCGCCCGGTCGTCGCCCTGTGGCCGACGCTCATCCCGCGCGACGCCGTCAAGACCCAGGTCCGGATCGTGGAAGTCTAATGTCCGCCATTCTCTACGAAGCGCCAGCCGTCATCAACGGCGAAACGTACGCGGGCATCGCCCGCGTCACACTCAACGCGCCCGACAAGCGCAATGCCCTCAACTACGCCATGGTCGAGGGGCTGACCGACGCCCTTCGCCGGGCCGACGCCGATCCGGCGGTGCGCGTCATTCTGCTGACCGCCGCGGGCGACCATTTCTCGGCGGGCGGCAACCTCAAGGAGTTCGCCGCCGAGTTGGACGAGTCGGCGGTTGCGCTGTGGTCGTCGGGCAGCGCGTGGGAGACCCTGTTCGACCTCGTCCCGCGCCTCGCCAAGCCCGTCGTCGCGGCGGTCCAGGGCTACGCTCTGGCGGGCGGGACGGGCGTCGTCGCCCTGGCCGACCTCGCCATCGCCGCCGACGATGCCAAGTTCGGCACGACCGAGATACGCATCGGTCTGTTCCCGCTGATGATTCTGCCCGCGCTGCGCCGCGCCGTGGGTGAGAAGCGCGCGCTGGAGATGGCGCTGACGGGCCGCATGGTCGATGCCCAGGAGGCGGCGGCCTGGGGTCTCGTCAACCGCGTCGTCCCGCGCGCCGAGTTGGACGCGGCGGCGCTGGCCCTGGCCCGCGACCTGGCCGCCGCCAGCCCCGAGGCGCTGCGCCTGGGCAAGTACCTGTTCTACGCCACGGCCGACATGAGTTATGCCGAGGCGCTGACCTTCGGCCGCACGCTGCGCGCGACCTACATGCACAGCGACGACCTGCGCGAGGGCATCACCGCTTTCCTGGAGAAACGCAAGCCCCAGTGGTAAGGAGACACCATGCCACGCATGAGACAACTACGTGAGTTCGCCTTTGTCCGCTCTGGCGACAAGGGGGATGTGTGCAGCGTCGGGCTGCTCGCCTTCGACGACGACGCCTACGCCCTGCTCAAGCGCGAGGTGACGCCGGAGCGCATCAAGGAGCACTTCCGCGACATGGTCAAGGGACCCGTCGAGATCTATCCCATGCCCAACATCAACGCGCTGCATATCGTTCTGCGCAACGCCCTGGGCGGCGGTGCGACGCGCACGCTGCGCTTCGACCAGACGGGCAAAGCCATGAGCACGGCCTTGTTGAGAATGGAGATTCCAGTCGAATGAGCGATAATCCCCACCAGCTCTTGCTGGAACGCATCGAGCAGGCCCGCGCGGGCGGCGCGGAGAAATACCACAAGCAACTGGTCGAGCAGAACAAGATGTTCGTTCGCGACCGCATCGACTACCTGCTGGACCCCGGCTCGTTTGTCGAGGACGGCCTGCTGACCCGCTTCCAGGACGGCCTGGCCGCCGACGCCGTTGTGACGGGCATCGGCAAGATTGGCGGCCGACTCGTCGCCATCATCGCCAACGACTACACCGTCAAGGCCGGCACCTGGGGGCGCAAGACCTACCAGAAGATGACCTACACCCAGGAGAAGGCCGACGAGTTGGGCATCCCGCTCCTGTACCTGGTCGACTCGGCGGGCGCGCGGCTGGACGAGCAGCACTACTGCTACGCGGGCCACGACGCCATGGGCAACATCTTCTACAACCAGATTCGCCTGTCGGGCCGCATCCCCCAGATCTGCATCCTGTTCGGCCCGTCGCCGGCCGGCTCGGCCTATGTGCCCGCCTTGTGCGACATCTGCATCATGGTCGACAAGAACGCCAACGCCTACCTCGGCTCGCCCCGCATGGCCGAGATGGTCATCGGCGAGAAGGTGACACTGGAGCAGATGGGCGGGGCGCGCATGCACTGTGTCCAGAGCGGCCTGGGCGACGTGCTGGCCAAGAGCGACAAGGAAGCCCTCGACGCTCTGCTCAAGTACCTGTCGTACTTCCCGCAGAACTGGCGCGAGCAGCCCGCCCTCATCGAAGGCCACCCGCCTGTGGCCGGGCGGGAAATCGAGGACATCGTCCCACTGTCGCAGAGCGTCCCGTTCGACATGTACGAACTCATCAACCGCGTCATTGACGAGGGCAGCTTCTTCGAGATCAAGAAGCTCTTCGCGCCCGAACTCATCACGGGGCTGGCGCGGTTGGACGGCCGGCCGGTGGGCATCGTGGCGAACCAGTCCAAGGTCAAGGGCGGCGTCCTGTTCCCCGACTCGTCGGACAAGGCGGCGCGCTTCGTCTGGGCCTGCAACGCCTACAACATCCCCTTGCTGTTCCTGTGCGACATCTCCGGCTACATGATCGGCTCGCAGGTCGAGCGCCAGGGTATCATCCGCCACGGCGCCAAGATGCTGTTCGCCGTGTGCGAGTCGACCGTCCCACGCATCTGCGTCATGGTCCGCAAGGCGTATGGCGGCGGCTACCTCGCCATGTCGGGCAACCCGACCCAGCCCGACTGCACCATCGCCCTGCCGACCGCCCGGCCGGCGGTCATGGGCCCGGAGGCGGCCATCAACGCCGTCTATTACAACAAGATCATGGAGTTGCCCGAAGAGGAGCGCGCCGACTACATCGCGGCCAAGCGCGCCGAGTACGAGGAGAACATCGACCCCTACGCCGTGGCGTCGGAGTTCTTTATTGAGGCCGTCATTCCCGGCCGCCAACTGCGCGACGAGTTGATTCGCCGCTACGAGGCGTACTCGGCCCGCCCGCCCCGCCGCGTCGAACGGCGCAACGGTGTCATGCCCGTCTAATCCACCCTGAAAGGTTAGCGCACTCCCATGGAGATTCGTTCCCCACTAGCCGGCACTGTCTTCCGCATCTTCGTCAGCCCCGGCGACGCCGTGAGCGCGGGGGACACCCTCGTGATTCTCGAGTCCATGAAGATGGAAGTGAACGTCGACGCCATCTTCGACGGCACCGTCAAGGAGATTGTCAAGCAAGAGGGCGACGTCGTCCAGGCCGACGACATCCTGGTCGTCCTGGACGACTAGCGCCGAGTCATTGGACAGAATGGACAGAATTTACAGAATAAATACATAAATTCATTCTGTTCATTTTGTTCATTCTGTCAGCAACAGTTAGCGGATGAGACGTCCGCCGTCCACGACCAGCGTGTGGCCGGTGATGTAGTCGGCCTCGTCGGAGCACAGGAACACGACCGCGCCGACCATGTCTTGCGGCTCGGCCACGCGGCCCAGCGGCAGCTTCTCGCCTGCCGCCCGCATATGTTCCTCATCGAACAGGGCGCGCACCAACTCGGTGTTGGTCGTGGCCGGCGCGATGGCGTTGACGTTGATGCCCAGCGGCCCCAATTGCTGCCCCACCGAGATGGTCAGCATGCGGACGCCCGCCTTGGACACGTCATACGGGACCATCGACGTGGACGAGGCAATGAACGCCGACGTCGAGGCGACGTTGACGATCTTGCCGCGCATGCGCTGCTCCGGCGAGCGTAGCGGCTGGCGGGCCATCTGGGCGGCGGCGCGCTGGGTAGCGAAGAAGGCCGACTTGAGGTTGACGGCCAGCGTGCGGTCCCAGTCGGCCTCGGTGAACTCGAAAAAGGGACGCGAGTAGCCAATCCCCGCGTTGTTCACGAGGATGTCCAGCCGCCCGAAGGCCGCGACGGCGCGGTCCACCAGGGCGGCGATGTCGTCCAGGCGCGTGACGTCCACCGCGACGCCGATGGCCCGCCCACCGCTCGCCTCAATATCCGCCGCGACGGCTTGGGCCTTCTCCCCTTGCAGGTCGGCCACGACCACCGCCGCCCCCTCGCGCGCCAGCCCCTCGGCCAGCGCCCGCCCGATGCCCTGGGCCGCCCCCGTCACAATGGCAACGCGGCCTTGTAGTCTCCCCATCACCGGCTCCTCATCAGTTGGCGCGCGATAATCAGGCGTTGAATGTCACTCGTCCCATCGCCGAGTAGTGTCAGACGCGTGTCGCGGTAAAAGCGCTCAACGGGCACGTCGCGGCTGTAGCCCATGCCGCCGTGAATCTGGATGGCCTGCGAGCAGGCGCGCTCCGCGGCCTCCGACGCGAACACCTTGGCCATGGCGGCGATGCCCGTGATGCGCTCGCCGCGCTCCTTCATGTAGACCGCCTTGAGAATCAGCATGCGCGCCGCCTCCATGTCCGTCGCCATGTCGGCCAGCTTGAACTGCACCGCCTGGAACTCGCCAATGGGCCGCCCGAAGGCGTAGCGCTCCTTCGCATAGGCCATGGATTGCTCGTAGGCGGCCCGCGCCAGCCCCAGGGCCATCGAGGCGACGGAGATGCGCCCGACGTCCAGGATGGTCATGAACTGGCGGAAGCCCTGGCCCAGGTGGCCCAGCAGGGCGTCTTCCGGAATGCGGCAGTCCTCAAAATAGACCTGATTCGTAACCGCGCCGTGCATCCCCATCTTCGGCTCGTCCTTACCAATCGTCAGGCCCGGCGCGTCGGCGGGGACGATGAAGTTGGAGATGCCGCTGTGCCCCGCCGCCGGGTCAGTCTTCGCAGCGACGACCAGCGAGCGGGCGACCGCCGCATTGGAGATCCACATCTTCTGGCCGTTGAGTCGCCACGCTCTGCCCTGGCGCGTGGCCGTCGTCTTCATGGCTGCCGAGTCGGAGCCTGACCCTGGCTCCGTCAGGGCGAACGCCCCCAGCCCCTCGCCCCTTGCCAGCGGCGCGAGCCACGTCTGCTTCTGCGCTTCGGTCCCGAAGTGGTAGATGGGCGACGCGCCCAAGGAGATGTGCGCGTTGGTGATGAGGGCGACCGTCCCCGACACCGCCGCCAGTTCCTCAATCGCGAGGACGAAGCTGAGATAGTCGCCGCCGGCCCCGCCGTATTCTTCTGGGAAGGGCAGGCCGAGGAAGCCCAGCCTGCCCATAGTGCGGATGATGTCCCACGGGAACTGGCCGCTCTCGTCGATCTCGCGGGCGCGCGGCGCGATTTCCCCCTGGGCGAAGTTGCGCACGGCGTCGCGGACCATGCGCTGCTCGTCGGTCAACTCAAAGTTCATCACCGCTGCGCGCTCCCTGTAGAATGGACCGCCGATGGACGCGGATAAACGCAGATGGAATTTGGTCATCCGCGTCCATCGGCGTCCATCGGCGGTCCGTCACGCCCGGCTAGAGTGGTTTCGAGAGCAGCGTGACGTCGTACTGCCCGGCCACGAAGCCGGGGTGGTCGAGGACCTTCTGGAGCAGAGGGATGTTGGTCTTGATGCCCTCGATGCGGTAGCGCGCCAGTGTGTCGCGCAGCTTCTGGATAGCCTGGGGCCGCGTCTCGTCCCACACGACGACCTTGGCGAGCAGCGGGTCGTAGAACGGCGTCACGACCGTCCCGCCTGTCACCCAGCCCTCGATGCGCACCTCATCGCCGCTCGGCTCGTCGTAGTCGGTGATCGTCCCCGGCGAGGGGAACATGGTCACCGGGTCCTCGGCGTAGACGCGGGCCTCGATGGCGTGGCCGCGCTGGCGCAGACTGCGCCACTCCGCACCCAGGGCTTCGCCCGCCGCGACGCGGATCTGCGCCTGCACCAGGTCGACGCCCGTCACCATCTCCGTCACGGGATGCTCGACCTGGATGCGCGTGTTCATCTCCAGGAAGTAGAAGTTGTGGTCGCGGTCGGCGATGAACTCGACCGTCCCCGCGCTCGAGTAGCCCACGGCTTGCCCCGCCCGCTCCGCCGCCGCTAGCAGCCCCTCGCGCATGCGGTCGTCCACGAATGGCGACGGCGACTCCTCGATGACCTTCTGGTGGCGTCGCTGGACTGAGCACTCGCGCTCGAAGACGTGGGTCAGGTGGCCGTGCTTGTCGCCCAGCAGTTGGACCTCGATGTGGCGCGGCGTGTCGATGGCGCGTTCGAGGTATAGGGCCGGGTTGGCGAACGCCTGCTGCGCCCGCCGCCGCGCCTGGTCGAACGCCTGGCCTAGCTTCTCCGGGGCCGCCACCCGCAGCATACCGATGCCGCCCCCGCCGGCCGCCGCCTTGATCATCAGTGGGTAACCGATCTGGGCGGCCACGGCCTGCAACTCGGCGGGGTCGTCGGGGAGGTAGGTCAGCAGGCCCGGCACGACGGGCACGTCGGCGGCCTGCATCGTCTGGCGCGCCTCGACCTTGTCACCCATGCGGCGGATGACGTCCGGCTCCGGCCCGATAAAGGTCAGCCCGGCCTCCTGGCACGCGCGCGCGAAGCCGGCGTTCTCAGCCAGGAAGCCGTAGCCCGGATGGACGGCCTCCGCGCCCGTGTCACGTGCGGCGGCGAGCAGAGCGGGGATGTTGAGGTAGCTGGCCGGGGCGGGCGGCGGGCCAAGGAGGACGGCCTCGTCGGCGGCCTGGACGTGGCGCGCGCCCGCGTCGGCCTCCGAGTAGACGGCGACGGTCGGGATGTTCAGGGCATGGCAGGCGCGGATCACGCGCAGGGCGATTTCGCCCCGGTTGGCGATGAGGACTTTGCGAAACATGGAGGTTCCTTTGTCCCCTCACCCCCTTCTCACCGCCGTCGTGCTACGTGCTGACGCCGACGGCGGTTCCCTCCTCTCCCACTGTGGGGGGAGGGGAGCGTGCCTTCTCCCCTTCTCCCCATTGTTGGGTACGAGCCGC
>CAZLBQ010000072.1:0-16323 GCA_964557745.1 uncultured Anaerolineales bacterium | reverse complement strand
TATTGTCGAGCTTCACCATCATGACCAGATGGCCGCCGCTGTCGAGGACGGCGACAGTCACACCCCGGCCGGTGAGGCCGAGTTGGTTGTGGACGATGTCGGCGCGGCGAGCCGGGACACTCTGGCCCAGGTGCCCCGCCCCGGCCTCGTCCATTTGGACGGCCAGGACATTGGGGTCGGCTTGCAGAGCGGCCAGGGCCTTAGGGGTAATCGTACCCGCCAGGGCCGGCAGGTAGGTATAGCGGCGGTAGAGGCTGAAGTCCGGCGGAGTGAGGCGAGCAAGAACGCGATTCTGGATCTGTTGGACGGCCTGGGCGCGGGCGGCGTCTTTCGCCGTGACGCTGGCGGGATCGCGGAGCTGGATGATAACGCGCGCCGTCCCAGTTTGGGCCAGGGTCGCCGTCACCTTGTCACCAACCTGGGGCTGGAAGTGAGCCGGATGGGCGGCCACGGGGACCACGGCCAACAGCGCGACGGCGCAGACGGCGAATAGCCGCAGCAGTGAACGAGGCACGGGGGGAGGCTCCTCGAAGACGGATTCTACTGAATAAACGCCTGGCGGCGCGGTATCGTTACGCCCACTTCTTAGCGCGTTGTGTAATCAGGCATACATCTTGCTGACAAGTACAGCGTCCGGCGCAACTCCGCGTCGAACATGTTCTTATGCGACAAGGAGGTCTGCATGACGAATCGGTATGACGATCGTGAGTCTAGTCGCCGCAACCAGAGTGACCAGGGCCAGTACAGCCAGGGCAACGGTGGCCGCTCGGGTGAGATGGGCTACCACGGTGAGGGCCACCAGTTCCGTGGCAATGCGGACTGGGCGCCCCAGGGTGGTCAGGGCCGCCAGAACCAGCCCTACGAAGACTACGGTTGGGAGCGAGGCGAGTCCGTGCTGCCCGAGTTCCGCGACCCAAGTGTCCACGAGCGACCCAATGAGATGCGCCAGCGCCAGCAGGGCTACGGCCAGCAGGGCTACGGTCAGCAAGGCTACGGCCAGCAGGGCCATGGTCAGCAGGGCGGTTACGGCCAGCAAGGCTACGGTCAGCAGGGCTACGGTGGCCAGGGCTACGGCCAGCAAGGCTACGGCAGCCAGCAGAGCAGCACCATGAGCGGTCAGTACCACGGCCAGAGCGGCGGGCAGAGTGGCTACGGCCAGTCCGGCTACTACGGTCAGCAAGGCTACGGCGGCCAGGGCTATGGCAGCCAGGGCTACAGTCAGCAGGGCTACGGACAGGGTTACGGCGGGCAACAGGGCAGCTACGGCCAGCAGGGTTACGGCAGCCAGGGCTATGGCTCGCAGGGCTATAGCGGTGGCTATGGCTCCCAGTCCGGCTACGGGCAGCAAGGGTACGGTAGCCAGGGTTACGGTCAGCAGTCCGGCATGATGAACGAACCGATGTCGTGGTCGTACACCGAGGTCTGGATGATCCCCGGCCCGCACACCGGCCGCGGCCCATCCAGCTACCAGCGCAACGACGACCGCATCTGTGAAGACGTCTGCCAGCGGCTGACGCAGCACGGGCAGATTGACGCCAGCCACATCGACGTGAATGTCAACAACGGCCAGGTCACGCTGACGGGTAACGTGCCGGATCGACAGATGAAGCGCATGGCCGAGGACCTCGCCGAGAACGTGTGGGGCGTCAACGACGTGCGCAACGAGATCCGCGTCCAGTCCCAGGGGTCCCAGAGCCAGACCGGCGAGCAAGGAGCGAGCGGACAGAGCGGACAGAGCCAGACGGGCATGTCTCGCCCTAGCAGCTCAACCGGCGCGGGTTCCACTAGCACGACGGGCAGCGGGACCACCTCGGGAACCTCCGGGGGCACGCGCTCCCGCCAGACGGCCAGCGAAGGCAGCCGCGAGACAACCAAGACGTCCTCGTAGCAGACGCCCACGGAGACCAGCAAGCAGAGGCGCCCGACCAGTTGTGGTCGGGCGCTTGCGGTTAAGCGACCATTCCGTCAATTCTGTCTATACGTGGCCGATGGGCCGCCCCTGCCTATCGCACGTTCACCTCCGGCAGCGGCAGGACACGCCGCCAGGCATAGGCGACGAAAGCCGCCAGCGCGACCAGGTAGAGGACACCCGCCAGCACGGGGAGAGGCCGTACCGGGTCGGAGCCTGCCAGCGGAACGAGGGGGTCATGCAGGGCAGCGAGCAGGACGCCCAGGTTGAGCGCCCAAAAGCTCAGCCACACCGGGCGCTCGTCGCCACGCGAGCCGCCGCCCAGGCGGGGCAGAATCCAGTGCGCCACCCCCATCGCCAACTGCACTGTCCAACCGACAAGTAGCATATGGACGTGGGACAGCCGCCACGTCCACAGCCAGGGCCAGACCGGCACCCCCTTGTTGGCGAGGACCAGCGCGCCGAGTGTGAAGCCGACCAGCAGCCAGACCAAGGCGGCGCGCACCAGGAGGATACCCAGGCGGGGCATCAGCGGGTCATCCCGCGCGGCGGCGTTGGGCGGACCTTGACGCGCGGCCAGATGAGCCAGACGAACACCCAGATGGCCGCCGCCTGGAGAAGCGCCGACAGGGCCAGCAGCCAGCCCAGCCAGGGCAAGGCTAGGATCGCCAGCAGCGGTTCCGCCACCATACGCAGCGCCAACCCAGCGTTCAAGCCGCCGTAGACCAGCCAGCCCAGCCGCTCGTCACCGTGGGGCTGCTCGCGGGTGTAGGCCGGGAACATCCACAGCGCGACACCACAGATGAGTTGCGTCGCCCAGCCAACCATGAGCAGGTGATAGAAAACGGGCTGCAAAGTCGCCAGATATGGGTTGACCACCACGCCCTGATTGATGAGCAGCAGCGCGCCGACCAGCGCCGCCACCACCAGCCAGCCAAGGGCAGTCCGAATAAAGACGCGGGCTTGCGGGTACACAGGCTAGGCAGCTTCCGGCGCGCTGAGTGTGTTACGCAACGTACCGACACGTTGGATTGACAACTCGATGCTGTCGCCCGGTGACAGCCATTGGCCGGTCTCCATGCCGCTGCAGCCGGGAATGGTACCCGTCGCCAGCGCCTCGCCCGGGTACAGTTGCTCGCCCAGCGACGCATAGGCCACCATCTCGCCCAGGCTGTAGCGCTTGCCCGCCGTGTGGCCCTGTCCCCAGACCTGCCCATTGACGCGCACCTCAGCCGTCAGGTCGTTCAGGTGGGGCAGCACCTCGTCGGGCGTGACGACGATACTGCTCATGCTGGTGGCGAAGTTCTTGGCCTTGACCGGGCCAAAGCCGCTCGTCATCTCCGGATACTGGACGTCGCGGGCGCTGAAGTCGTTGATGACAACGAAGCCGCCGATGGCGGCGACCGCCTCGTCCGGCGTGGCATTGCGGATGGGCCGGGCGATGACCAGCCCCAACTCCAGCTCGTAGTCGAGGGCCTGGCTGTAGGGCGGCCACGGCACGCTGGCCTCGTGGGGAATGAAGCTCAGGTGGTTGCCAACGTAGTAAATGGGCTTCTGGTACCACAAGGGCTTGGGCTTGAGATCGGGATGGACTTCGCCTGTCTGCGCCTCGTAGGCAGCCAGTTGCTCGCCCATGTGCGGTATAAAGCGGCGCACCATGCCCCGGCTGGCGTCGATGACGTGCTGCTCGTAGAGCATGAAGTCGCGGAAGGAGAGGGGTTGAAACGGCAGTTGCGGCGTGAGGTCCAAGCCATGATCCAGGTCGACACCGCTCTGCATGGCCCGCTCCGCCACGGCCTGGGCTACCTCCCATAGCGGCGCGCCGCCTGCCAGGAAGCCCACGACGTCGCCGCTCGCCTGCTCCAGGTCCGCCAGCGAAGGCGTTGCTCCGCCGCTCTCCGGCTGACCGCGAGAGGCGTCGAGCGCCGGGCGCAACGGTACCCACCGCTCGCCATGCCAGATTGCCACCGAAGGCCCGTCACTCGTCCCGACTCGCCGCACGCGCATGCGTCGCCTCCTTAATCCGCTAGAATCGCCACGGCCCGCGCGGGGCCGGCGCTGCCACCCTGCACCTTAAGCGGGAAGCAGGCCACCGTGAAACCAAAGGGCGGCAGCGCGCCCAGGTTCATCAGGCGCTCGATCTGCATGTAGGGTAGGTCCACCTGGTGCGCCGCCCAGAAGACGCCCGGTTCCTGGCGCGTTAGCGCCTCGCGCGCCTGGCGGTCCAGCGGGGCGTCCCACCCCCAGGCGTCGATGCCCATGACCCGAATGCCCTGCTCGTACAACCAGCGCGTCGCCTCGGCGGTCACGCCGCAGCCCCGAAACATGTAGTCAGGCTGGCCGTAGAAGCGATCACAGTCGGTGCGGACCATGACGATATCGAAGGGCTTGAGGGTGTAGCCGATGCGCGCCAGTTCGGCCTGGATGTCGGCCACCGTGACCGGGTCGCCCTCGGCCTTGTGCCGCATGTCCAACACGACGCCGTCGTGGAAGAACAGGTCGAGGGGCAACTCGTCGATGGTCTGGGCGCGCTCGCCCTGGACATGGCTGTTGTAGTGCCAAGGGGCGTCGACGTGGGTCGAGTCGTGGGTGCCGAAGCGGGTGAAGGTCTCAATGGCCCAGCCTTCGCCGTCGCGGAGCAACTGAGGCGGGACGCCGAACATGGCCTGGATCGTCTGCGCGCCCGCCGCGTGGTGGCTGTGGACCAGTTCGGTGCGGATGAGGGGTGGCGTACCCTCGGGGCTGGCGCTAATCGTCGTCGACAGATCGATGATGCGCATGGGGGACTCCTGAACGTGATGCGTGAAACGTGTTACGGGTCACGTAGCGCGGGGAATAATAGCACTGCCTGACGTGGTTGTCTACAGCGCCAGGCCGAGGGCAAAGAGGAGGCCGAACACGAGCAGCAACTGCGACGAGCCGCCCAGGGCGCGGTTGAGGCCGGGGCCGAGGACGGTCAGCACGATACGTGTCACCGACACGGCCAGGGGCAGCGTCAGCAGCGGCAGGAGAACCCAGACGTGGAAACCGTAAGCCAGCCACAGAACAACCGGCGCGAGGTAGGACACGGCCAGCAGCGCGATGTACTCGGCCCGTGCCCCGCCCCGCCCTAGCAGCACGGCCAGCGTGCGCTTGCCGACCGCGCGGTCGGTGTCGGCATCACGGATGTTGTTGACAACGATGATGTTGGTAGTCAACGCGCCGACAGGGACGGCGGCGAGCCAGACGTAGGGCGCGACGCCCAGCGCCTGGACGTAGTACGTGCCAATCACGGCGACGAGGCCAAAGAAGATGAACACGAACACGTCGCCCAGGCCGTTGTAGCCTAGCGGGAACGGGCCGGCGGTGTAGGCGATGCCGGCCAGGATGGAGAACAGGCCCATGAGCAGGATAGGCCAGCCGCCCAACCAGACCAGGTATAGCCCGGCTAGCGCGGCCAGGCCGAAGACGGTCCACATACCGCGCTCGACGGCCTGCGGCGACAACAGACCTGCTGTCGTCACCCGCAGCGGCCCAACGCGCTGGTGGTCAGCCCCCTTCTTGAAGTCGTAGACGTCGTTGGCGTAGTTCGTCCCGACCTGGATCAGGATGGCGCACACCAGCGCCACCGACGCCGCCAGCGGTCGGAAGGCGCCCGCGTGGAAGGCGAGCGCCGAGCCGACCAGGACCGGCACGACGGCGGCGCTCAGTGTGCGCGGGCGGGCGGCGAGCAGCCAGGGCGAGAGCATGCTACTCGGTCCCCCACGCTTCGAGCCACGGGTAGAGATCGTCCAGGCCAACGGTTTCGACGGCGTCGCCCTCGCGCGGTTTGAGCTCGACGGCGTTGCGGGCGAGCGTGCGCGGGCTGACCGTCAGGCGCAGCGGAACGCCAATCAGGTCGGCGTCGGCGAACTTGACCCCCGCGCTCTCCGCGCGGTCGTCGATGATGACGCGGTAGCCGCGAATGCGCATGTCGGCGTACAGCCCCTCGGCCATCTCGCGCACCGCCGGGTCTTCCGCCTTCAAGGCGACGATATGGACATCGGCAGGCGCGACGCTGGCGGGCCACACGATGCCTTTACTGTCGTGATGGACTTCGACAATGGCCGCCAGCAGCCGGTCCAGACCGATGCCGTAGCTGCCCATGACAATCGGGTGAGCCTGGCCCTGGGCATCGAGGTACGTCGCGCCCAGCGGCTCGGAGTAGCGCGTGCCAAGCTTGAAGATGTGGCCCAACTCAATGCCGCGCTGCACCCGCAGCGGCCCGCCACAGCGCGCGCACGTGTCGCCGTCGCGGACGGCGGCCAGATTGGTGACAACGTCGGCGCTGAAGTCGCGGCCGTAGTTAGCGTTGCGCAGGTGCAGGTTGGGCTGGTTCGCGCCCGCGACCAGGTTGGGCGTCACGGGGACGGTATCGTCGGCGGCCACGACCAGCGCCATCTCGCCGTCCCCCGGCGCCGAGCGGTCCAGGCCCAATGCCGAGGCATAGCCCGCCACCGCCCCGACCTGGGCCATCTCCTCAGGAGTGGCGGCGCGAAGGGCCCGTGCGCCGACAGCCTCACACAGCCGTCGCTCGTCCACGTCCAGGTCGCCGCGCAGCAGCGCCACCACCAGCCGCGACGGCGTCTCGCCCTCAGTCGTAAACCACACCGATTTCAGAATACGCTCCGGCGCGACATCCAGCAGGCTCGCCAGGTCCGCGATGGTCTCCGCGCCGGGCGTCGCGACGGGTTCGAGGGGCAGCGGCGCTTCGACGGGTGGGCTGCCCTTGTCGGCGACGGCCACTTCGAGATTGGCAGCGTAGGCGCAGTCGGCGCATTGGACAAACTCGTCCTCGCCAACGGGATGGGGCAGGCTGAACTCGACCGACCCCCGGCCGCCCATCATGCCCGACAGCGCCTCAATAACGATGGGGCTGAGGTCGACCTGGGCGAAGACCGTCTCATAGGCGCGGCGCATGTGGCCGAAGAACTGGTCCAGGTCCGCCTCGTCGGTGTGGAAGGAATAGGCGTCCTTCATCAGAAACTCGCGCATGCGGATCAGGCCGCCACGCGGGCGCGGCTCATCGCGCATCTTGCTCTGGATGTGGTAGACGACGGTCGGCAGGTCGCGGTAGGACTGGACGACGAAGCGGGCCAGTTCCGTCACCGTCTCCTCGTGGGTCATCGCCAGCACCATGTCGCGCTCGGCGCGGTCGCGGAAGCGCACCAGCTCGGACCCGACCTCCTGCCAGCGCCCGGTGCGCTGCCAGAGCTCACCCGGCGTGACCAGGGGCATGCGCATCTCCTGGCCGCCGACGCGTGCCATCTCTTCGCGGAGGATCGCCATCAAGCGGCGGATGACTTCCCAGCCCAGCGGTAGGTAGGCATAGATGCCGGAGGCCAGGGGGCGCACCATGCCGGCCCGCACCAGCAAGGCGTGGCTGGTCATGTCAGCGTCGGCGGGGGCGTCGCGTAGCGTACGGCCAAAGAGGTTGGATAGGCGCATGAGTCCTCTAGATGGTATGCGGCGGAGCGGCTAGCAAGCGCGGGCGACGGCCAGCGGCGCGCAGACGCCTGCCTCGACCAGCCGCGCCACTCCCGCCCGCAGTTCCTCTGGCGTGTAGAACCAGTCAAGCTCACAGGTGCGGACGGTGTCGTCGGTCAGATACGGGACCAACTCGTGGAAATCGACATCGCCCAGGCCAGGCAGGAGGTGGTCACGCAGCCCCAGGCAGTCGTGGAGGTGGAGGCCGACCAGCCGCGCGCCGTGGTGGGCCAGCCAGGCTCGCTGCGTTGGGCGGCCCAGCCGCGCTGTCACGGCTACGTGGCCCGTATCGAGCCACAGGCCGACGACCTCAGCGGGCAGCGCGGCCAGCAGGTCCGTCATGTCGTCCAGGTCGGGAATCTCGCGGGCCAACTCGCGCGTCTCCAGTCCCAACCGCACGCCCCGCGCGCCCGCGTAGTCGGCCAGCGCGCTCAAGCTCTCGCGGCAGGCGGCAAGGTACGGGCCTTTCAGCCGCGCCCGGTCCCGCTCGAAGCGAGCCATCGCCGCCGCGTACTCGGGCGTCCCCTGCTGGCGCGCCAGCGTGCGGCTGCGCAGTTCGTCCTCCCAGTACTCGAGTTCGGGGATGTCGCCGACGTGCAGCACGACCACGGGCGCTCCGTAGCGCACGGCGGTGTCCACACTGGCGCGAGCGGCGACCAGGGCAACGGCGCGCCGCTGCGGGTCGGGGTCGGACAGGGGCGGAATCCGGTAGGGGGGCAAAGGGCAGGGATGGTGGACAGCGGCCACATCCCATGCGCCCGGCGCAAAGCCGGCCAAGGCGGCTTGGGGGAGGATGTGGCTGAGTTCGAGGCGCGCGAACCCTATGTCCTGTGTAGCGTGGGCAAAATCGACTACGCGCTCGAAACGGGTCTGGAGCCACATTGTGGACAGGGCGGGCTGGGTGGTCATGGGTATCATAACAGGGCAGATGAATATTAACCGCCGGTAAGCGCCGATGAAGGCAGATATTAAACCAGCGGCGGGTATTGCGCTTCAGAGACAGTTCGTGTTCAGCGGCGGACAATAACGCTAGCGTACCACGCCGAGCCAAAAGAGGGCGAGGATGAGCACGCCGAGGGCAAGACGGTACAGGGCGAATGGGCGCAAGTTGTGAGTCGAGACGTAACCGAGGAACCAGCGGACTACGATGTAGGCGGTGATAAAGGCGGTGACGAAGCCAACGCCGATGAGCGCCAGATCGTTACTCGTCAAGCCGCGCACGCTCTTGACGAGCGAATAGCCCGTCGCGACGAACATGGTGGGGATGGACAGCAAGAAGGAGAACTCGACGGCAGCGCGGCGGTCCAGCCCGGCGAGCATACCGCCGACGATGGTGGCCGCCGAGCGCGATGTGCCGGGAAAGAGCGCTAAGGCCTGCCACAGGCCAATGATGCCGCCGGTCGTCGGTGTGACGTCTTCCAGGTCCTTGACGACGCCCCGGCGGTTCGGGGTGTCCACTAGGAGCATGACAATACCGCCGACGATGAGAGCGATGGCGACGCTGACGGGGTTGAACAACTCTTCTTCGACAAGCCGGTTGAACAGCAGGCCCAGGACGCCTAAGGGGACAAAGGCTACAGCGAGGGTTACGACGAGACGGCGGGCGCGGCCATCGCTGGGTAGGCGCCGGGCCAGATCCAGTAGACGACGCCAGAACAGGACGACGATGGCGAGAATGGCGCCTAACTGGATAACGACGTCGAATGTCTTTTCGAGGTTAGGCGGCAGGCTTAACCACTGGTTGGCGATGATCAGGTGGCCGGTGGACGAGATGGGCAGGAACTCGGTGATACCCTCGATGATGCCCAGTAAGATGGCGACGATGAAGTTCACGGTGGCTCCTCGACGATGACGAAGGACAATCAACGATGGACGATGGGCCAAAGTCTACCATCGCCCTCGTCGTTCGTCCATCGTCCATCGTCGTTAGGTACGCTCGTAGGGGTCGTAGAGGCGGGCGTGCTCCTGGAGGGCGTAGCGGTCGGTCATGCCGGCGATGTAGTCGCAGATGACGCGGTAGCCCTTGAGGTTGAAACCGCCGCCGTCGCGCAGTTCGGGGTTGCACTCCAGGAGGCGGGCGCGGGTCTTGTCGGGCAGCTGGCGGTAGTCCTCTTCGAAGGCGTTGAACAGGCCAATCAGCACCCGCTCGGCCTTGCGGAACATGCGGACGACGCGCGGGGCGCGGTACATGTTCTCGTAGAGGAAGCGCTTGAGTTCGGCCACCTTGTCGGCCATGTCGGGGGACGGGCGCACGATCTTGGTCGGGAGGCGGCGGACGTCGTCGGGGGACTGGGGGGCTGTCTCGGCGAGACGCTGGGCCGTCGCCTGAATCAGGTCGGTGACGACCATGTCGAACAGGGCGCGGATCATGCGGTGGCGGTTCAACTCGCTGAACTGGCCGTCTGTGACACGCCGCATCGCCTGCCACAACCTAACCTCCTGCAAAGCCGGCATGTCGGGCATCAGGAGGCCGGAGCGCAGGCCGTCGTCCAGGTCGTGGACGCTGTAGGCTAGCTCGTCGGCGTAGTCGACAATCTGCGCCTCGAGGGAGGGGCGGCAGTCGGGCATGAACTCGGCCTTGAACTCGTCGGGGACGTCGTCGTACTCGGTGGCGTGCTTGACGATGCCCTCGCGCATCTCCCAGGTCAGGTTGAGGCCGTAGAAGTCGGGCCAGCGCTGTTCGAGGCGCGTCACGACGCGCAGCGACTGGACGGTGTGGTTGTAGCCCTTGCCCTTGTTGGCGGGGTCGTTGGGGTCCAGGCCCATGCGGGTCAGCATCAACTGGTCTAGCGTGACTTCGCCGCTGTGGCCGAAGGGCGAGTGGCCGAGATCGTGGGCCAGGGTGATGCCCTCGGCCAGGTCCTCGTTGACGCGCAGCGTGCGGGCGATGGTGCGGGCCATCTGCGCCGCCTCGGTGGTATGGGTCAGGCGCGTGCGGTAGTAGTCGCCCTCGTAGTTGACGAAGACCTGGGTCTTGTACTGGAGGCGACGGAAGGCCGTGGTGTGGATGATGCGGTCCCGGTCCTTCATGAACGCGGTGCGGTAGGGGTGGGGGGGACTGGGGAAGGCGCGGCCGCGGGAGTCGGCGGCCTTCTCGGCGTAGGGCGCAAGCCACACGCGCTCGTGCTCTTCCAGTTCCTCGCGCGTGCGCATGAACGAGCTAGACATGAAACCTCTAGAGAGTGCTGAGTACTGAGTGCTGAGTACTGAGTGCTGCGTGCTGAGTGCTGAGTGAGAAGAGCTTCTACTCGGAACTCGATACTCAGCACTCGGAACTTAGTCCTGCCGCAAGTGTAGCACGAATGAGGCCAGGCGGGCAAGCGCGACCGGGGCGGCGCGGTTGACAAGCCGGACCACGTATGTTATAGTCATGTCGACAATAGACCGCCTACCCCACACAAGGAGAGACGCCCATGCAGAAGTCCTGGCTCCCCGCGCTGATCCTCGGACTGCTCCTCGTCGCCCTCGTCGCCGGCTGCGGACCCTCCGCACCCCAGGCCGCTGCCCCCACCAGCGCCCCGCAGGTGGTTGAGAAAGTCGTCACCCAGGTCGTCGAAAAACAGGTCCAGGTTAAGGAGACTGTCGTCGTCGAGAAGCAGGTGCCCGCCCAGCGGCCCAAGATGACGGTGTGGCTCAGCACCAGCTATACCCCGCTGGCCGACGAGCTTCAGAAGCGCTACATGCTTGAGTGGGCCAACGCCAAGGGCGTCGATCTGACCATCGTCCAGGACTCGTCCACAGTGCTGGCGCCCCAGTTGAACGCGGCCATTGAGAGCAAGAACCTGCCGGATGTTCTGTCGTGGGCGTCGCCTGACTGGGCGCCCAAGCTCGCCCGCCTCGGCCTCGCCCTCGACGTGACCGACATCGTCAACAAGAACAACGGGCGCGGCGGCGGTCTGTACGAGCCGGCCCTGCGCGCCGTCACCAAGGACGGCAAGGCGTTCGCCATCCCGACCCACAGCGCCACCGAAGTCTTCTACGTCCGCCAGGACCTGCTCGACGCCAAGGGCCTCAAAGCGCCCGAGACGTGGGAAGACGTGTACAAGGTCGCGGCCGCCGTGACCGACAAGGGCAAGGTGTGGGGCTACGGCCAGCAACTCGGCACGCCGTCGTACGACGCCGAGGTTTCGCTGCTGACGATGCTGGCCTCCTACGGCGCGTCGCCCTATGCCCAGGACGGCAAGACGCCCAACCTCAACAACGACGCGACGCGCACCGTACTCAAGATGATCAAGGACGCCTGGGACGCGGGCAGCCTGCCTCAGGACGCCGTGACGTGGGACGACTCGGGCAACAACAAGGCGTACCTGACCGGCGCGGCCGCCATGGTGTACAACACCGGCTCGATTGTTGCGGCTATGCGTAAGGACGACCCGGAACTGCTCAAGAAGACCGCCGTTGTCCCCATCCCCAAGGGCGCGCAGGGCCGCAAGCTCCTCGGCTATATCTACGGCCTGATCATCCCCAGCACGACCAAGAACCCCGACCTGGCGAAGGACCTGGTGGACTACTTCACCGCCCCGGAGCGCCAGCAGAAGATCGTGGAGGCGGCGGGGACGAACTACATGCCGCTCTACAAGGACCTGGCCAAGGACAAGATGTGGGACGACCCCATCAACAAGATCCTCATCAACCAGCTCGCCGAGAACAACGCCATCGGCTACCCGGGCCCGACGACGGAGTGGGCGCTGGAAGCATGGCGCACCCATACGGTGACCGAGATGGTCAACAAGGTGATCGTTGAGGGCAAGACGCCCGACCAGGCCATCAAGGAGACGGAGGAGAAGCTGGTTAAGATCTACGACCAGTTCAACAAGAAGTAAGGCGCACGGCACACCGAGGAGAGGGTAATGGAAGTCTCTGTCGCGAAGTCGGAACGACGCGAGCTAGACGTGCGGCGGCTGCTGGGCAAGGAAGCCGGGCTGGGTTTCCTCCTCGTCCTGCCCCTGTTGCTCGTCATGCTCGGCCTGCTGGCCTACCCGGTCTTCAGCGCCGCGCTGATTAGCCTCCAGGACAAGACCATCGGCTCGCCCGGTGTGTTCGTCGGTCTCGACAACTACAAGGAACTGCTCTTCGAGGACGGGCGCTTTCGCACCGTCGCCCGCAACAGTATCGTCTTTACCTTCTTCTCGGTTGTCGCCAAACTGATCATCGGCATGGGGATGGCGGTCCTGCTCAACCAACATCTCAAGGGCCGCAACCTGTTTCGCGGCTGGCTACTCCTGCCCTGGATCGCCCCAACGTTCGTGACGGCGCTCACGTGGCGCTGGATGTGGGACGGCACGTCGGGTGTCATCAACTTCATGCTGATGAAGGTCGGGCTGCAATCGCCCATCCCGTGGCTGGGGCAGGCGTCGACGGCCATGTTCGCCGTCATCACGACCAACGTCTGGCGCGGCTTCCCGTTCTTTGGCGTGTCGTTGTTGGCGGCGACGCAGGCTATCCCGCACGAACTGTACGAGGCGGCGGACGTCGACGGCGGCTCGGCGTGGCAGAAGTTCTGGCACATCACGCTGCCGGGGGTGCGGACCGTGCTGGTGATCGTCACCCTGCTATCCACCATCTGGACGTTCAACGACTTCGCCATCGTCTACATCATGACGGGTGGCGGGCCGGCCTTCGCCACCCACCTGTTCGCCACCTACACTTACTACGTCGGCTTCCAGGGCAGCCGCCTAGGCTACGCCATCGCCGTCTCGATGACGCTGACGCCGGTTCTAATCATCCTTATCCTGGCGCTGTCGCCGCTACTGCTGCGAGGAGAGCACGAATGATTGAAAGCACCCGCCGCCGCTCCGTGGGCGCGAGCATTCGGCTCTACCTGCTGCTGGCCGTCTACGTCGTCGTCGTCACCTTTCCCTTCTACTATATGATGCTCACCTCGCTGCGCACCCAGCGCGATGTCTACAATCGCGAGGCGATGCTGACGCCGGCCAACCTCACGCTGGCGAACTACCAGACCGTGCTGAGCAACACGCGCATGCTCATCTGGCTGCAGAACAGCGTCACGGTCGCGCTGATCAGCACGACGATTTCGGTCCTCATCGCTATCCTGGCGGGCTACGCCCTGGCGCGGCTGGGCTTCCTGGGACGCGGCACGCTGGCGCGGTCGGTGCTGTTCATGTACCTGCTGCCCAGCTCGCTGCTGTTCATCCCCATGTTCCTGGTCATCTCGAACCTGGGCCTGCTCAATTCGCTGTGGGCGCTGATTGTCGCCTACCAGACGTTCAACGTCCCCTTCTGCACCTGGATGCTGATGGGCTACTTCCGCAACATGCCGGTCGAGCTGGAGGACGCGGCGCTCATCGACGGCTGCACGCGGCTGGGTGTGCTGCGGCGCGTGGTGCTGCCGCTGGCGGCGCCGGGCATCGTGACGGCGTTCATCTTCGGTTTCACCAACTCGTGGAATGAGTTCTTGTTCGCCGCTGTGATGGTGCAGCGCACGGAGTTACGCACCATCCCGATTGGGCTGTACTCGTTCCAGGTGGGCGATGTCCTGCTGTGGGGCCAGCTCATGGCGGCGGCCATCATCGCTACGCTGCCGGTGCTGCTGCTGTTTATGTTTGTCCAACGTTATGTCGTGCAAGGGCTGACGGCGGGGTCCATCAAGGGATAAGTCGGCAAGGGAAGAATAGACAGGATTGACAGGATAAAGCCTTAGACTATCCTGTCAATCCTGTTAGTTTTGTCCTTTGTGCGTCTTACCGCGCGCGCGGACGCAGCCTTTCCCGCACCTCGGGGTTGACGACGTTCGCCATCCACCCCTGCTCAAGCCAGTCGATGGCATTCTGACAGACCTCGCGGCGGATGTCGACCAGCGACGCCTCGGAGTAGGCGGCCATGTGGGGCGACAGGGTCACGTTGGGCATCTGGCGCAGCGGCGAGGCGGCGGGTAGCGGCTCCTCCTCGAATACGTCGAGGGCCGCGCCCGCCAGCTTGCCCGCTGTCAGCGCCTCGGCCAGGGCGGCCTCATCGATGATGGGACCGCGACTCGTGTTGACGAGCAGGGCGGAGGGCCTCAGCCGGCCCAGCTCGGCCGCGCCGATGAGGTGGCGCGTGGACGGGCCAAGCGGGACGTGGACCGAGATAATGTCGGCCTGCGCGCACAGGTCGGCCAGGGTGACCGGCTCGGCGCCGCCCTGGCGCACTACCTCTGCAGGTAAGTAGGGGTCGTAGGCGAGGGCGCGGAAGGCGAAGCCCGACAGCTTGTGGGCGGTGGCGCGGGCGATACGGCCAAAGCCGACGAAGCCGAGGGTCTGGCCGCGCAGGCGCTGGATGGGGCGGTAGGCCTGGACGGGCCACTCGCCCGCCCGGACGAGGCGGTCGACCAGGGCCAGCTTGCGGACGCCGGCCAGGATGAGGGCGGCGGCGTGGTCGGCCACCTCCTCGGTGCAGTAGGTCGGGCAGTTGCCGACGGCGATACCGAGCCGGGTGGCGGCGGCGACGTCGATGCTGTCGTAGCCGACGCCCCAGCGCACGACCAGGCGACAGTCGGGTAGGGCTTCCAGCGCCGCTCCCGTCACGGCCACGGCCATGGTCAGCAGGACTTCGGCCCCGCGCCCTTGCTCGGCGACGTCGTCCGGCCGCTGGCAGTCGGCCAGGCGGAGTTCGATGCCGCGCTCAGCGAATATGTCGCGCTCGCGGTCATATGGTCCGGTCGGCGGGTAGGGGTCGAGCAGGCAGACAACGGGTTGGGGCATGGTTCCTCCGGACGGCCGACTGAAGTCGGCGCTACAGGGCGGCGGGCGGTAGGCGGCAGGCAGCAGGCAGCGGCTAATCGTCAATCGTCAATTGTCAATTGTCAATGACGAGGCGGCGGGCAGCCGACTGAAGCCGGCGCTACACGGAGACGGCCGGCTACAGGCGGCGCTACACGGAGACGAGGCTGCGGTCGATGCTGGCGATGGTGGGGCGGCCGAGTTGCTGGAGGGCCGAATCCATCTCGTCGCGCAGCAGGTCGAGGACCTGGCGCACGCCTGCCTCGCCGGCGATGGTCAGGCCCCAGAGGTAGGGGCGGCCGATGAGAACGGCCCGCGCGCCGAGGGCAATGGCCTTGAGGACGTCGGTGCCGCGGCGGATACCGCCGTCGACGAGGACCTCGATGCGGCCGCCGACGGCGGCCACGACTTCGGGCAGCATGTCGATGCTCGCCAGGGTGCCGTCGATCTGGCGCGCGCCGTGGTTGGAGACGATGAGGCCGTCGACGCCGTGCTCGACGGCCAGCACGGCGTCTTCGGCGGTCATGACGCCCTTGAGGATGATGGGCAGGCTGGTCGTCTGGCGAATCCAGGCCAGGTCGTCCCAGGTGAGGGCGAACTTGCGCAGGCTGGCGAGGAACTGGGCCATGGCGCCCGACGCGACGAAGTCGTCGCGCAGGCCGACGCCGACGAGGTTGCGCAACTCGATCTCGGGCGGAAGGGTGAAGTTGTTGCGCATGTTCCGCCAGCGGCGCCCTTCGTAGCTGGCGTCGACGGTCACGACGAGCACCTTGCAGCCGGCGTCCTCGCCACGGCGGATCAGGCGCTCTGTCACCGAGCGGTTCTCGAAGGCGTACAGTTGGTACCAGACGGGCGTCTGGGTCACCGCGAGAATCTCTTCGATGCTATAATGAGCGCCCACACCAAAGATGGGAATGGTACCGGCGGCGGACGCCGCGCGGGCGACGGCCAGCTCGGCGTCGGGGTGGGCGAGGCGCTGGTGGCTGGTCGGGGCGAGGAGGACGGGCAGCGCAACGGGGAAGCCCAGGACGGTCGTCGCCAGGCTGCGCTCGCGCACGTCGCGCAGGATGCGGGGGCGGAGCTTGAGGCGCTGGAAGGCGCGGCGGTTCTCGGCCAGCGTCAACTCGTCCTCGACACCGCCGGCGTAGTAGTCGTAGGCGGGCTGGGGCAGCATGGCGCGGGCCAGCGGTT
>CAZLBQ010000071.1:0-16445 GCA_964557745.1 uncultured Anaerolineales bacterium | reverse complement strand
GTGGGTCACAGACCGGCCAGCGCCAGGGCTTCCGCAAGGGTTCCCTGGCCGTCGATGCCGCCGAGGGCGCGGGTGGAGAGGGAGCCACAGGCGCAGGCCAGGCGCAAGCAATCGGCCAACGGCCAGCCCTGGAGCCAGGCGTAGACGAAGCCGGCGTCGAACGCGTCGCCCGCGCCTGTCGTATCCCGCACGGTTTGAGGGTAGGCGGGGGCCGCCACCACCTCGTCGCCCCGCCGCGCGATGGCCCCGTCCGCGCCGAGCTTGACGGCGACGGTCGGGGTGCGCTCGGCCAATGCTGCGAGAGCGGCCTGGGGGTCGGCGGCCCCCGTCAGGGCGAGGGCCTCGGTCGCGTTGGGGAGGAAGACGTCGGCGCGGGCCAAGGCCGCGTGGACGTCACCGTCCCACCGTTCCGCCGGGTCGTAGTTGGTGTCCAGGGAGACGGTCAGGCCCAGGGCGTGGGCCTGGTCGAAGAGGGTCGGGACGGCGGGGCGCAGGCTGCGGAGCAGGAACAGGCTCGCCAGGTGCAGGTGGCGGGCGCGGGCGAGCAGGGCCGGGTCGATGTGGTCCAGGCGCAGCGCGCCAATCGTGCCCAGGTGGGTCAGGATGGCGCGGTCATCGCCCCGCGATAGGATGACGCCCAGCCCCGTCGTGACCTCGCCTGTCGTGACGATGCCGCTCGTATCCACGCCGCGTTGGGCTAACCCCCGCCGCATGAACACGCCGAACTCGTCGTCGCCCACCAGGCCGGCGAAGGCCACGCGCAGGCCGAGGCGCGCCGCGCCACAGGCGAAGATACCCGCCGAACTGCCGAGGGTCAGGCGGGCATCGTCAATTAGCTTCTCGGTCTGGCCGAAGGCGGGCGTCACGTCCCCCGTCAGCACCAGGTCCGGGTTCAGGTCTCCCACCACCAGCACGTCAAAGTCGCGTCCGCTCATCGCCACCCCTGGCAATCCCTACTGGAAGAACTGGGGCAGGTAGGGCCTGTGCGCCTCGAGCAACTCCTCGCCCATGCGCCGCGCCACGTCGGGGTCGGTGACCGCGCCGTCGGCCAGCAGCGCCTCGACAAACAGCGCCCGGCTGCCCGTCAGCGCGGCCTCGACCGTCAACTGGATGGACGCCAGCTTGCGCGTGATGACCGCCGCCAGGGGCGCGGGGAAGTCGGGATACTGCATCGGGCGCAGCCCGCCGGCCGTCGCCACGGCCGGCATCTCCAGCACGGCGTCGTAGGGCAGGTTGGGCGCCGCACCGTGGTTGGGGAGGTTGACGAAGAAGATGCGCCGCGTGTCGCGCTCGATGGCATCCAGAATCTCGAGGAGTTGTTCGTGCTCGCCGACGGCGCGCTCGAAGACACCCGTATCCAGCGGCTGCTCGCCGAGGGCCTGGGCGCGCATGGCGGCGTAGCGCTCGTCGCCCCAGGCGATGATATGCTCGAAGGAGAAGGCGTCCACGCCGAGAGTCCGGCCATAGTATTGGCCGTGCGGGAACCGCTCCGGGAAGAACTCGGTGACGTGGCGGTCGTTGGCCGAGGGGTACGCGCCGTACTGCTCGAACAGCGACCACGAGAAGGGATTGGTGCGCGTCGTCATGCGGCGGGGGAAGGTCTTGCCGAACGACTCGGGGTCGAAGGGTAGGTCGCGCTCGCGGGCCAGCCGCTCTCGCACCAGCGGCCAGGCGTCCTGCCCCTTCCACCGAAAGTCGTAGAAGAAGGTCAGGTGGTTGAGGCCGACGGCGATGGAACTGACCTCGCTGTGGGGCGCGCCGATGAGGTCGGCGAGCTCGTGCTCGACGCGGAACGCGCCATGACACAGGCCCATGACCGGCACGCCCGTCGCCTGGATAATCGCCATGCAGTTGGCCGTCATGGGGTTGCTGTAGTTGACGAAGCGGGTCTGGGGCGCGAGGCGCTTGACGTCCTCGGCCACGTCGACCAGCGCGGGAATCATGCGCATGGCGCGCGAGATGCCGCCCGGTAGCATCGAGTCGCCGACGGGTTGGAAGATACCATACTTGCGGGGAATGAAGACGTCCTGCTCCCAGCCGCGCCGCCCGCCGACGCCGATGGTGGCGATGACGACGTCCGCGCCCGCCAACACGTCGCGGCGGTCGGTGGCGGCTTCGATGCTGACGTCCGCGCCGCGCATCTCGACCATGCGCCGCGCCAGCTGCTCGGCCGCTTCCAGGGCCGAGGGGTCGATGTCGACGAGGGCCAGTTCCCACGGCCCCTGCTGCGGGGCCAGGATGAGGTCGGCGACAAGGCCCTTCGTAAAGACGGCGCTGCCGGCGCCGAGCAGAACAATCCGTTTCTTCGCCACAGCTGAATACCCTCGCTTTCGGCCCACACGATTGGGCAGCGGCTCACCCGCCAGGTAGCGCCGCAGGTTCTCGACGCATAGCTCGCCCTCGGCCATGTTCGACAGCGATTAGAGACTCAATTTGATGACGGCGGACAGGTGGCGCGGCGTGTCGGGGTTCAGACCCCGGCTCACGGCGCGGTGGTACACCATCAACTGTACGAGGGGTAGGTAGAGCGGTCCCCGCTCCTCATCCGACAAGGCGCCCGGCAGGAGGACCTGCTCATCCGCCACCGCTGCGTCCAACGCGACGGGCGTCAGGGCCAGCACGCGCGCGCCCATCTGCCGCATCTGGGCCAGGACGGCCGCCTCGTGTCCGTGGGCGCTGGCCGATACAAAGCCGACGATGAGCGTTTGCGGGTTGACCATGGACATCGGGCCGTGGCGGAACTCGAAGAAGTGGTAGGCGTTGGCGTGGCTCAGCGACATCTCGGTTGTCTTGATCATCGCCTCGCCGGCCACCCCGTAGAGCAGGCCACTGCCCAGGAAGTAAATGCGGTCGATGGCGAGGTCCGTCCCCAACCGCTCGGCCAGGGCGGCGCCGTCGCGCAGCAGGTCCGCGCCCAGCGACGGCAGGTCGACGAACGCCGGGCCGGGCGTATGGCCCGCCAGGGCGAAGAGAAGCCCCTGCGTCGCCAGGAGCATGGCCGTGAAGGAGCGCGTCTGCGCCAGCCCTTCCTCCTGCGTGCCCGGCAGAGCGAGGCAAACGTCGGCCAGCCGCGCCAGGCTCGAGTCGGTGACACACGTCACCGCCAGGGTCAGCCCGCCGGTCGCGCGTCGGAAGGCTTCGACAGCGCGCAGCGCCTCGGTCGTCTCGCCGGAGCGCGACACGACGACGAGGGTACGCGGCATGGACTTTGTCAGCGTGAGCTGGGGGAAGAGCAGGAATTCGGAGGCGGGATAGGCAAAAGCCGTGTGCCCCGTCAGGCCCTGCCAGAGGGCGGCGGCGGTGCGGCACAGGAAGAAGGGCGAGCCACAGCCGGTGAAGACGATGTCCGAGATACGCCCCTCGGCGCGCAGGCGGTCGAGGGCGACGCGCTGGTCTTCTAGCGCCCGCAGGGCGACCTGCCAGGCCTCGGGCTGGCTCATGATCTCACTCAGCGTGACGAAGGATGGGCTGTCTGAGGGCAGGGACACGGGTCACTCCTAAGCCTGAATAACGGTGATGCCGCGCTCGCGCAGCGTCTGAACGGCCTGCGTCGGGGCAGCGGTGTCGGTGACGAGGGTCGAGACGGCGGCCATCGGGACAATCCGCACCGCGCCGACTCGCGAGAATTTGCTGCTGTCGGCCAGGACAACCAGCTCGCGGGCGGCGGTGATCAGGGCGCGGTCGGTCTCGACCTCTTGCAGGTAGATGCCTTCCAGGCCGCGTTCTGGGTCGAGGGCGAAGGTGCCCTGGAAGATCTTGTCGGCGCGCAGGTCGGCCAGCGCGGTGAGGGTCAAGTGGCCCAGCAGTGACAGTTCGGAGTGGCGCAGCCAGCCGCCGAGCACGACGACGGTGATATGCGGGTAGCGCGACAGCAGGAAGGCGATATTGAGGGCGTTGGTGATCACCGTCAGGCCGGTTTTGTCGGCCAGGTAGGGGAGCATCGCTTCGGTCGTGGTGCCGCTGGTGATGAGGACGGTGCTGCCGTCGGCGACGAGGCGCGCGGCGGCCTCGCCAATGCGGCGTTTCTCAGCCGCGTGTTGGACGGCGCGTTGCGCAGCCGGCGGCTCTTCGCCCTCTGCAGCGAGCATCGCCCCGCCGTGCACCCGCCGCAGCCGCCCCTGCGCTTCAAGGTCTTGCAGGTCGCGCCGCACCGTCGCCACGCTGACGCCCAGCGAGCCGCTCAGTTGCGTGACTTTAGCCGCTCGGTGGGTCTGGATGAAGTCCAGGATGGCCTGACGCCGCTCTGCCGTCAGCATAGACACTCGGATCACGTTTCTTCAGAGCCACCAGGGTGGCCATTCCAGGAGGGCGATGGGAGACTGGGTTAGGAAGTGAATGAACTTGCTCGAAGACGAACAAGATCGCTCATCTTCAATCAAAGTATAACAAAAGAGAACTACCTTGTCAAGGCGATTACCCGTCGCTCTGCTCGCCATCCTTCGTCTCCTTGCGATACGCTGGCCCGCCACAACAGTAGACCCCCTGGCTCGGCCACGACGTGGTGGCTGGGCCAGGGGGTCTGGCGGCGGGGGGACCGCGAGGGGCTTTAGCGTTCTACATAGTCGGCCACGACGACGAAGCGCCGCTCCGGCGCGTTCGCTACATCGGTGATGAGCGTCGCGACAGGCGTCTTCGTCGCCTGCATCAGCGCCACGTCGTCGGCGCTCGTCTCGCCCGCCGAACGGACGCGGTAGCGGTGCTCGCCGAGTTGGGTGAACAGGCTGAACTCGTCGCCGGCCTGCAACTCGCGCAGTCGGCCAAACGTGGCGAACGGGCCGTCGAGCTGGCCGTAGAGGACGACGTTGCCTGCGCCGGGGAGGCCGCTGCCCTTCATCCACCCCACGCCCTGGAAGCGCAGGTCATAGTCGACGTCGCTCAGCGCGACCGGGAAATCGGCCCCGATGCGCGCGATGCGGATGCGGTTGGGCGGCAGCGGCGCCGCCACGCCGCGCTGCTCGGCCGCCGCGCCGACAGTCCCCGGCTGGGCGACCAGCGCCGTCGGCGGCGGCTTGGGCAGGTTGGCGCGGGTGAAGGCGACATACATGTTGAGCGCGCCGAACACGGTGCCCACCAGCAGCGCCACGCTGCCGCTGAGCAGGAGCAGCCCGCTCCCCACCCGCCGCCCTATGCTCTTAGGGCGAGAGCGGGCGCCGCTCGTGACCTGCGGGACGCGGACCAGGCGGCTGGCGATGACCAGCCCAACGCCAATCAGCAGTAAACCCAGGACCCCCATAGGCCCTCGTTTCTAGGCGTCGTCCTCAACGCTCGAAGAACGGCAGCAGGTCGCGCAAGACGGGGATGCGTTCAGCCACCGAGGGGCGCACCTCGCGCCCGCCGGGCAGCTTGGCCGCGCCGCGCGGCTCGACGGGGCTGCCGTCGCCGTATTGACTCACATAGTATTGCAGCTGGCCGTCGCCCCGGCCCGGCTCGTGGATGACGCCGTTGATGCGAATCAGGAATGACTGGGTCAGCCCGCTCCGCACCCCGCCGCCGTAGTCCGTGTCAAACGGCTTGTTGTACATCAACTGGACCAACTCGGGCGACTTTTGCTCGACGCGCGCCTTCGTGACGAACAGCAGGACCCAGTTGAAGCCCGGCGACACGTTGAGGCTGGTACACGTAAACTCAACGAGTTGCTGACCCAGCCAGTCCTCCAGTACTGTGCCCGAGGCGTTGATCCAGCGCCCGTTGAAGGTGCCCTCGAAGCTCCAGTCCGAATAGTACGGCGCCAATAGCGGCCGCCGCGCGATGACCGAGCCGAGGATGCGGTTGCCGCCAAAGGACGTGCGGTAGTCGACGACCACCGAGACGACCTCATCCTGGGCCGGCGCCAGGGCGGCTGCGGCTTCGGCCGCCGGCGAGGCGTTGCCGAAGGCGACGAGCGCCACGCCCAGGACAAGACACACGATACATATCACCCGCCAGGTGTCCCTCATTCGTCCCTCCCTTGACGGAAGTACGCCACCGTCTGGGCCAGGCCGTCGGCCAGCGCTGTCTGGGGGCGCCAGCCGAGCGCCCGCTGGGCGCGTGTCGCGTCCAGGTAGATCTTGTACACTTCACCCTGTTTGGCCGGGCCGTGGACAGGCGCGCCCGTGTAGCCCGTCAGCCGCGCCAGTTCGGCGTAGATGGCGTTGACCGACGTCCCCTGCCCGCTGCCGATATTGAAAATCTGGCCGCTGCCCTGCTCCAGCGCCAGCAGGTTGGCGCGGGCTACGTCGGCGACGTAGACAAAGTCGCGCTCTTGCTCGCCCGTGCCGTTGATGACCGGCGGCTCGCTCTTGAGCATCTTGCCCGTGAAGATAGCGACCACCCCGGCCTCGCCCAGTGGGTCCTGGCGCGGGCCGAACACGTTGGGGTAGCGCAGGATGGTGTAGTCGAGGCCGTAGTTGGCGCGGTACAGGTACAGGTAGTGCTCGACGTGGTGCTTGCTCGCGCCGTACGGGTCGAGCGGGTTGATGGGGTGGTCTTCGGGCACGGGCAGCGTGTGCGGCTCGCCATACGACGCGCCGCCGGTCGAGGCGTAGACAATCTTCTGGACCCCCGCGCGCCGACAACTCTCCAGCAGGTTGAGCGAGCCGAGGATGTTGACGTCGGCGTACAGGATGGGCTGGGCCAGCGACTCGCGGACGTTGGCGCGCGCCGCCTGGTGGCTGACGACGGCCGGCCGCTCGGCGGCGATGACCTCGGCCAGCCGCGCCTCGCGGATGTCGACCTCGTAGAAGCGCGCCCTGGGGTTGAGGTTGGCCCGCGCCCCGGTCGACAGGTCGTCGACGACGGCCACGTCGTGGCCTGCGTCGAGCAGCGCGTCGACGACGTGCGAGCCGATGAACCCCGCGCCCCCGGTCACCAATACCTTCATGCTCTCTCCTCTCACGCCCACAGGCTGCGCAGCCCCAGCCACCAGCGATACGGGTAGTACAGCGGCGTCAGCCAGGGGTGCTGAATCCCGTACCGCTCCCGCATGTACGCCGGGGCCGGGAACAGGTTCGCCGCCGCGAAGCCCAGCCGCTCCCGCCAGCCCACCGTCGTCACCACGTCGGCCCAGAAGCGGCGGCCCACCGTCCGCCGCTTGTCGGTCATGTACCCGAAGACGCGCTTCTCCGCCCATGTCGGCTGGAGGCTCAGGAGCGCCGTCAGCGTCGCGTCGGGGATGGGCGCGTCCCACTCGGCGGCCAGCCCGGGCAGGATGCGCTGTAGGGGCAGCACCAGGTCGTACATCTGCGCCCGCCGCAGCAGTTCGTCCCAATCCAGCTCACCCTGGTAGTGGCGGATGACCTCGACGATGTCGTTCAACCACAGCAGGTGCGGCTGGGCCGGGCTGGGGTGGTGCAGCGCCAGGTGGGCGCACAGGTGGAGCACCTGCGCCTCCGGCCCCAGCATCAGCGCCGGCGTGTCGCGGACCATCAAGGGCCGCGCCGTCGCCCACAGCCAGTCCATATCGATGACGCGCTGGTAGTGCGGCGAGTCGATCAGGCTCCAGTGCAGTTCGATCATTGGCGCGTCAGGGTCGGGCTTGGTCAGCGCCACCTCGCACTCGTGCGCCAGTATGTCGCCCGGTCGCGTCCCCCTCGCTTCATGGGTATAGCCGAGTTCGCTCATGACGTGTAGCGCTGCCGACGCCTGCGCGGGGCGAATGAGCAAGTCGACGTCGCTCATCGGACGCAAGCCAATGTTCTGGTACACCGTCAGCGCCAGCGCCGCGCCCTTCAGCACGATGACCTCGATTCCCTCTGCCACCAGGTGTGCTAGCACATCTTCCAGCGCATGCAACAGTAGCATGTTGCGGAGGGCTATCGTCAGGAACACCTCCGGCCCTGCTTCTTTCACATCCATCTGCACTTCGCCATTAACCACTTAGCACAGCGCATCTGGTACACATTTATCCTTGTTGCCGCGACCGTTTCGACCACAGCAGATCAGTCCAGTGCAGCACTGATTGTCTTGAGTGCATGCCCCGCCCTGTGGCGTACACGCAGCTGACACCGTTGGTGCTTTCAGCGATGCAAGTACAGGAATGCTTAGAGCACTCACTATTGCCAGCTTTTTCACACACTCACGTCGTGAGAGACCGGCTTCAATGACAGGGGGAGTGAGAGGCTCGACCAGCAAGTGCGCGCGGCTCAGGCGGTCGATTGCTAACCACACCGCATCCTCGGCCGCTTCGGCTGAGTCGATGCCGAGCTCGCCCTGGAGCTGGCGCGTCAGCTCGCCCACCGTCGTGACGCCGTCGCAGCGCCGCCACACCAGCGCGGCGGCTCGATTGAGACACAGGCCGGTCTGGGCCTCTTTGTCGTACACCAGGATCTCGTCAGGCGGCAGGTCCTGCACCACCAGGCCGTTGCGGCGGGCCAGTGGGAGTAGCGGCTGTGACATATGTTCCTCCCCTTCGTCCTTATGGGACGTCACTCTCGATTCGTTGCCTCATCTATCCACTCGATGCAGCACGGCATCGACCATATCCACCGCCTCGCCTCGGACACCCTTCAGAGCCGTCGCGCCAGTCGCGACGCTGGACAGGCGCGCGAGGATCATCGCCGGGTCATGCTGGACACCGAACGCCCCCGCCATGAGTGCGAGCGCTGCTTCGCCTTGTGACAGACGGCGTGGCCGCCAGTGCGCCCCCGCTTTGTACCGCGTCACCAGGATTAGCCCGACTGGCAGCGGTGTATGGCCAACCTGCCCACCGAGTGCCGCGACGGGCTGCCTCGTTTGCCGTTCTCCATTCCTGTTGCGGATGGAAAGAGGTCGCGCAAACGGATGGACCTGCCCCTGAGCATCGAGCACGGCATACTCATCAGAGTAGTAGCTGGCCCCGGCGCGAACAAGCGCGGCCACGAGGCTTGTCTTGCCGCTGTGGCTGTCACCTGGGATGACGATGGCCTGCTTCCCCCAGCCCACGACGCCGGCATGGACAAAGAGGAGGTCGCGAGCCGCCTGCGAGATGTAGATGTGCGTGTCCGTTTCCAGGTCGGTCAGCGTCTCATCTAAATCCATCGAGCGACTGATCCGGCCAGAATTGGCATAGAGTAAGTTATACTTCCTTAAACCTGGCCGCGGCCCTTCGCCCCCCACCGTCAGCGAGTAGAGCAGATCGACGACGGGCGAGGCGGCGGGGGTCCAGCCCGGCGGGAGGTACTCGGCGAGACGCGGGAGAACGTCGGGCGTGTTCGTCCGCACGCCAATCCGCAACCCGTAGCTCTCAAAGGCGATGCCTGCCGCCCACTCCAGGCGGTCCAGCTTCGCCATTCAGGTCGACGTGTAGGACAGGCGCGGTATCTCAGTCGTCATTACTTGATCCATACGGGGTCCCAATCGTTCCATGCGCTCTCCATGAGCGGCTGCGGGTTCGAGCCGTCGGCGTTCATCAGCCATAGCGCCTTGCGGCCCGAGTCGCGGTTCGACCAGAACACGATTCGCGTGCCGTCCGGCGAGTAGCTGGGGTGCTTGTCCCACTCCCACTTGTTGGTGGTCAGGCGGTCCTCGTGGTGCGTGTGGCGGTCGACAACATAGATCTCGTCGTTGCCCGCCTCCTGCGACACAAAGGCGATGTGCACCCCGTCGGGCGACCAGACCGGGTCATACGTCGTGCGCGGGCCCGTGATGAGATCCCACTCGTAGCCGTCCGCCTGGTTCTGGACCCAGATCTCGACGTTAGGCCGCTTCACGCCCACCTCGACGCCGTTGACCATCTCCTTGGTCGTGGCGAAGCCGTTGCGGACGAACAGCTTGTGGACGAAGTCGGGCGAGAACTTGTCCAGGTCCAGGGCGCGGTCGTAGGCCCAGCGGTCGGTCAGCAGCAGGACGTTCTTCGTCTGGGGGTCGACGACAAAGACGGCCTCCTTGCCGATGCGGTCCGAGATGAACGCAATCTTGCCGCGCACGATGGCGGGCAGCGCGCTCGGCGTGGCCGTAGGCGGCCGGGTCGGCGTCCCCGTCGGCGTGGGCGACAGCGCGTCGAGGGACAGCAGCAGCGGCAGCGGCGTGTTGGTGATGGTCGGCGGGATCGGAGTCGGCGTGCGTGGCGGCAGCGGCGTGCTGGTCGGCGGGATGGGCGTCGCGGTGTAGAACAGCGTCGGCATGGGCGTCCGCGTGCCGTACAGCAGCACCCGCGCCTGCTCCTCGATCTGCACCCACTCCGCAGTGGCCGCGTTCTCCGGCGTCGGCGTGTTCGTCACCACCACCACCGTCGGCGCGATGACGACATTGGTCGGGAAGGGCGTCGGCGTGCCAAACTCGCGAGCGAAGGCCGTCGCCTGGACGACGAGCGCCGCCGCCGTCGCCAGGTTCTGCGGCGCGGGCGTGACGGTGATGACGACCGGCGTCAGCGTGGGCGGCGGCTGGTAGACCACCCGCAGGACCGGGCGCGCTCCAAAGCCCCCGCCGTAGCCCGTGTCCCAGGTAAAGAGGTTCTTGCCGCCGTCGCTTGGCCCGTCCAGGCGGAACGAGACGACTTTGTTCTCCAGCCGCCGCTCCAACGCCTGCGCCTGCTCCGGCGAGAACTTGAAGACGTTGACCTTGCGCGGGGCCAGGTCCTTCGGCGTCAGCGGGCGGTCGATAGTATCCTGAACCTTCGCGCTGTGGATGCGCTCGTACGTCGCGCTCGGCCAGTTGGCGTCCTCCGCCGCGTCGAGCAGCTTGAGCGACCACGTTCCCTCGGCCCCCATGTTCTCGCCGCTCAACCCCACCAGTTCGACCACCGCCGTCTCGATGCGCGAGCCGGGCAGAATGGGCGCCAGGCTGACCTGGAACGCGCCGTGATACTGCTGGTCTTCGAAGAAGCCGGCGTGCAGGTTGCGGTCGCCAAAGTGGTTGACGCGGTCGCTGCTTGCCACCCAACCGACGCTGTTCGCCAGCGGGTTGAGCACAGCCTGGAACTGGCCCGGGGCCAGTGTGGGCGTGGGCAGAAACGCGGCCGAGGCGAGGATCGATTGCCCGCCGGCCGCCAAGCCGAGATCTGGCGTCGGCGTCGCGGACGCCGGAACCGTCGGCGACGCCGAGGGCCGCCCGCCGGGTAGGAGCGCCGCGGGACTGGTGGGCCGCCCGCCGATGGGCGTCACGAACGTCGCCACGTTCGCCGCGTTGTCTCCCCCCCCCAGCAAGGCCGGCAAGCGCGTCACGACCAGATAGAGGGCGGCGAAGCCCAGCGCGAACACCACCAGCCCGGATAGCAGCATCAATTCGAGCTTCGACGCCCGCTCGACGTAGTCGGTCAGCCAGGCCGGGCCGCGCCGGCGCGTCTGGCCGGCTTCCGCCTCCTCAGTCGCCAAGGGGGCCGGCAGGGGCGCCGGACGCGGCGGCGCGACGGCGGGTAGGGACGGCGCGACATAGCGCCGACACGTGACACACGCCGCCGTCAAGCAGTACTGTTGTTGGTGCGCGAGGTCAATCGGCTGGGGACGCTCGCCCGCGAAACACCGATGCCCCTCAATGGGCGCGACATAAATTGTCGAGCGATCCGCCCGTAAGCCCAGGTGCGGGCAGTGCGCCTGGGGGACTCCACCTGGTTCAGCCACGCTATCGCCTCATTTCACGCCTCGGTCTTGCCCTTCCTGCCTGGCTCGGCCGGCTTGTCTACCACCGCGCCGTTCGTGCCCACGGCCACGTGGCCGTTGGGGCTGACGTGCCCGTTGGTCGCGCCGTTCCGGGCGCGGCGGCTTGGCTTCTCGCCCGTCTGAGAGTAATGGGCGTAGTTCCCGTAGTAGTAGGCATGGCGCGGGAAGCGCAGCTTGTTGAGCACCACCCCGACCACCTTGAGGTTGACGCGGTCGAGTGTCTCTTTGGCCTGCTTGACGGCCTTGCCCCGTGTGCGCCGTGCGTCGATGACCACGATGATGCCCGAACTGAGCCGCCCCAGGATGGAGGCATCGGCGACGGCCAGGACCGGCGGGCTGTCCAGGATGATGACATCCGCCAGGGCGTGGGCCTGGGCCAGCCGCGCCTGCATCGTCTTGGAGCCAAGCAACTCAGCCGGGTTAGGGGGAATCGGGCCGCTCGTCAGCAGCCAGAGGCCCTCGATCTCGGTCTCGGTCAGCGCTTGCTCCAGCGTAAGCTCTCTGTTGAGCAGCAGGTTGGTCAGCCCCAGGCTGTTGGACACGCCGAACAGGCGGTGCAGGGCCGGCCGCCGCAGGTCCGTGTCCATCAGGATGACGCGCTGCCCGGCCTGGACCAGGGTAATCGCCAGGTTGGCCGCTGTGGTCGACTTGCCCTCGCCCGGCGTCGCGCTGGTCACGAGCAGGCATGGCGCTGTGTCCTCGATGCTGGCGAACTGGACGTTGGTGCGCAGGCCGCGGTAGGCCTCGGTAATGGACGAGCGGGGGTGGTGGAGGACCTCCAGTTGGTCCGTCGGCTCCGTAATCTTCTGCATCCGCGCGATCACGCCCAGCGTCGGGGTCTTGACCAGGCGCTCAACATCCTCGCTCGTCTTCACCGTGTCGTCGATGTACTCCAACAGCACCGCCGCGCCCGCCGCCAGCAGACAGCCCACCAGCGCTGCCAGCATCACGTTGTAGCGCACGTTCGGGGTGAACGGGGCGCCGGGCACGACCGCCGGGTCCACGATACTCAGGTAGTTGGTCTGGCTGCCCTTGTAGAAGCCGAGCAGGTTGGCGTAGTTGCTCTGCCACGTCGTGATCTTTTGCTGCAAGGCTGAAATCTGGCTCTGGGTGTCCTGGATCGCGCGCGCGCTCGTCTCCAGGGCCAGCCGCTTCTCCAACTCGTCGCTCTGTTTCTTGGCGTCCTCCATCTTGACCTGGAGGTCCTGCAACTGCTTGTTGACAAACTCGCGCTGCTGGGCCTGGTCGCGGTCGGGCGTAGTCGGACTCTGTAGAATCAGTTGCCGCGCCACCTCGTCGGCGATGGCCGCCGCGCGCCGAGGGTCGATGTCGACGACGCTGATCTCCAGCAACTGGGTGTTGGGCAGCGCCGTGGCGTTGACCATACCGGCCAGCGCCGGCCACTCCATCGCCAGCCCTAGCTCATCGATGACACCCTGCAACACCGGCTGCCGGCGCACGAGTTGGACGTAGCTCTGCGCCAACTGCTGGCTCGTCCAGAAATCGGACGACGACGGGTCGGCGCTCTGGATGAAGCGGCCCACCATCAGCGTTGTGCCCGTTTGATACAGGCGAGGCATCTTGGTCGTGCCCCAGTAGCTCGTCGACGCCGCGATCAGGGTGGACAGGGCAATCAGCCACCACCACTTGAACAGCGCGCCTATCAGGCGTCTCAAATCCATGCCAGGCTCTCGCCTTCTAGTCCAATTCTGTTCATTCTGTAAATTCTGTCCGCCTTAATATGCGCCCCGGCCGCCCAGCACGACGGGAATCGTCTGCCAGATCAACTGCACGTCCAGCCAGATGCTGTAGTTGCGAATGTAGTGCATATCAAGGCGGACGCGGTCGGCATACGTGATGTCCGACCGCCCCGACACCTGCCACAACCCGGTCAGCCCCGGCTTGACGGTCAGCAGGTTCATCCCCCACTGACCGTACTCCGGCAGTTCCGGCGGCGAGATCATGCGCGGCCCGACCAGGCTCATCTCGCCCCGCAGCACGTTGAACAGTTGCGGCAGCTCATCGAGGCTGTACTTGCGCAGTGTCTGGCCGAGGCGCGTCACACGCGGGTCGGCCTTGAGCTTGTGGGTGGCCGCCAGTTCCGCCAGCGCCGCCGGCTGCGCCTGCAGCAGCGCGTCGCCGTCGGTGCGCATGGTGCGGAACTTGAGGGCGTGGAACTGCCGCCCGTTCAGGCCCATCACCCGGCGGCGGTAGAACACCGGCCCCGGCGAGTCGCGCTTGACCATCACCGCCAGCGTGAGCAGGACAGGCGACAGGATGAGCACGCCCAGCGCGGCCAGCGTATAGTCGAGCGTCGTCTTGGTGATGAGGTCCAAGCCGGTGAGCCGCACGCGGCTGACGTCCACCAGCGGCACATAGCCCAGTTCTTGCACGTCCAGTGGCGTCGTCAGCATCTCGAATAGCCCCGACGACAGCCGCAGGTGAACCGCCGGCTGCGCGCCGAAGCGGCGGAACAGGTCGAGCACCGTCTCGCGGCTCAAGGCGCTGGTGGCGATGATGAGTTCCTCGACCCCGTAGCGCCGCACGTACTCCTCGACGTGGTCCAGGCTGCCGAGGCTGTACAGGTTGGCGCACACGCGCTTCCCCGTCGCCACGCGGTCGTCCAGGTAGCCCAGGATCGTCAGGCCTGACGTGGGCCAGGCCGCCAGTTGCTGGCCCAGTAGCCGCGCTTCCTCATTCGCCCCCAGGATCAGCGCGGGCGACGTGAGATAACCGCGCCGCCGCGCCGCGTAGGCCAGCCGCCGCAGGGCAAAGCGCCCGCCCGTCACCAGGACGAACACCAGCGCCCATGTCAGCCCAACCCAGCCGCGCGCGACGCTGAACTGCTCCGAGAAGAACTGAACCATCGCCACCAGGATCGCGCCGCTCAGCGAGGCCTGGAACACCGCCTGATACTCGCGCGTCCCGCCCAGCAGGAGCCGCCAGTCGTACAGACGGTACAGCCATAGCAGCGCGAGCCACGTCGGGACGAGGAGCAGGGCGAGGTTGACATAGAAGGGGGGATGAGGGATGACCTCTTCGCGGAAGACGGTCAGGCCGCTTTCGAAGCGCAGCCAGTAGGCCAGGCTCAGCGCCAGCGCCAGGCAGATGGCGTCGCTGACGACCAGCGCCGCCAGGAAGACCCGCCGTTGGGTGGGCCGCGCGAGCCGCTCGCCGCCCCGCGCTAGCTTATGAGTGAGGCTGAATTCGAGCGCTGCGTGCAGCGGAGGGAGGGGTGCGTCCATCCATCACGTCCTGGGGGGACATTGACTGGCGTTGGACTCATATAAATACAACGTAACCATAGGGCGAAAAGTTCTGTGCTTGGTCCTGGACTTCTGGATCTCGTGTTTTATTGGTTACGCCGATTGGACCCGCGCGCCCTCGTCCGCCGCGCGCCGACCCACCCCGCGCGCCACCCGTGCCGCCAGGTCGACCAGTCCGTAGCCCGCGAACACGACCAGCACGGCATCGACTGGCAGCCGATAGCGGATCAAGGCCCACGACAGCAGGTGGATGAGCGTATACACACCCATGAACAGGAGCAGCAGGACAATGGCGGGCCAACGCCCCTCCGCCGCCAATGCCCGGCGTTGCCACAACGACAGCAGTACACCATACGCCATGACCGGCAGCAACAAACCGAACGACAGGCTGCGCGCCGCGTTGCTGACCGCGCCCGAGTCGGCGGCGGGCCAGAACTTGAAGTACTCCTTGACCCGGCTCACCGACAGCAGCGCGTAGCGCACTGGGTCCTGGACGACAAACCGCACGCCCTCACGCAGCAGCGCCTGGTCCAGCGCCGCCTCGTCCAGCCCGCGCAGTCCAGGAGGGACCAGGTCTTGATAACCTGGCCCATCCTTGGGCAGGATGCCCACAAAGTGCGTCCCGTAGATGGGGTGGTTAGCCCAGAAGAAGGCATAGCCTGCGTTGGTATTCAACAGCACAAAGCGATGGAACGCCATGTAATTCCGTATCGTCCAGGGGGGAATCAGAATCGTGATGACCGCCAGCGACGCCAGCGGCCCCCTTGCCACCTGCCATACTCGTCTCGCCCCCGTGGGCGGATCCGCTGGCTTGGCTCGCGCCATCGGCCAGACCAGCCACCCCAGCATGACCGGCGCCCATAGCAGAAACAGTTGCCGCAGCAGGACCGCGACCCCCAGCGCCAGCCCGAGCCACAACCACTGTCTCAGCCGCGCGGCTGGCAGCGCCTCGCGCATCGTCATCGCCAGTTCGAGCGCCCCCAGGATGGCGACGATGTAGAACGGCTCCGTCATCAGCGCCCCGCCGTAGTACCAGAAATACGCATACCCCGCGCTCAGCGCCGCCGCCACCAGCCCGACCGTCGAGCCAAACACTCGCCGCCCCATGCGATACGTCAGCCACGGCTGCAAGACCCCCACCACCACCGCCTGGATGAGCCGCGCCGCCACGGGATGCGGCCCGAACACGGTATACGTCCCCGCCAGGTACAGCGTGTAGAGATAACTCCAGTGGGCCGTCGGCTCCCCTGGCCGCGTCATGGGCCACCACAGGCTCTCGAAGCTGAACCCGTATCCCGCCAACAGCCGCCGCGCCAGCGCATCATACGACACCTGGTCGTAGATACCCGGCAGCGGCTCCACCACATTGCCCTGGTACACCGCCGCCGCCACGCGCAGCACGACGGCGATCAGGACAAGAACGGCCAGCGTCGGGCTAACCCAGCTCCTCCACTTACGGTTCATGCCAAGACCAACTCCTGGACGGCTTCAGCATACACGCTGTCCCATGCTCGGTAAATGGTCCGCCAGTTATACTCCTCCTCGACCGTCCGCCGTCCGCCCACCGCCAGGCCCTGCGCCAGCCCAGGCTCGCGCAGCACCCGTACCACCGCCTCACCAAACGTCT
>CAZLBQ010000070.1:0-16711 GCA_964557745.1 uncultured Anaerolineales bacterium | reverse complement strand
TTTGGGTCGAGATCCCCTCGCGGGGCATCCCCGGCATCCCCACCGAGCAGCGCATCAACACCGCCTACACCTTCGGCGAGATCAACCGCTACCCCGGCGGCGGGGCCAAGCTCGCCCGCGACACCGTCGAGCGCAACTTCGGCGTGCCCATCCACTACCACGCAATCATCAACCTGGAGAACATGGAGAAGATCATCGACATCCTGGGTGGGGTGGAGATCGAGGGCAAGCAGCGGCTCTACGACAACGAGTTCCCCGACAACAACTGCGGCTACAAGGTCATCGACTTCAAGCCGGGCACCTACACCATGACCGGCCAGCAGGCGATGGACTACGCCCGCTCGCGCCACACTACCAGCGACTTCGACCGCGCCGACCGCCAGCAGCAGGTTCTGCTCGCCATCCGCCGCAAGGCCCTGCAGCCCGACATCATCACCAAGATTCCCGCCCTCATCGGCCAGTACCGCAGCCTGGTCAAGACCGACATGTCGCCCATCGAGATGCTGGCCCTCGCCAACGTCGCCAAGGACATCGACGCCGGCGGCATTCAGCGCTACACCATTGGTGTCGACATGGTCCTCGACGTCACCCGTGGCGACGGCGCGCGCGTCCTCTACCCCGACCGCGCCAAGATCAAAGTCCTCTTCGACGAGATCTTCCGCCCCAAACCCGCGAGCAATTGAGCCTGGACGATGGACGATGGACGATAGACGGTCACCAAGACAGCGTCTATCGTCCATCGTCTATCGTCAATGGTCCATCGTCGTCCCCTTGCGGAACGCCAGAATCAACTCCCCGCGTAGGATATACCGCGTCGCCTCGTGGCGGAAGCCGCGCTGCGCGAACTGCGCTACCAGGCCCTCCCGCGTGTAGTGGGCGATGTGCTCGTCGGCGTACCCACCCGGCGCCGCCCAACCGTACAGCGTCTCCGTCACCCGCCACTCCCAGTGCGCGTAGTCCGGGGTACCCAGGACGAGCCGCCCGCCCGGCGCCAGCACGCGGCACAGCTCGTCCAGGATGGGCGAGTCCATCGGGACATGCTCGATGACCTGCGAGCAGACGACACACGAGAAGGCGTGGTCGGCGAAGGGGAGACAGAACCCGCTGCCGTTGACCAGCGGCACGTCAAAGCGCCGTGCGTAGCGCAGCTTGCGCAGCAGGATGTCCAGCCCAATGCTGCCGGGTGGGAGGGCGCTCAGGATGCGGCTTGACCCGCACCCCACGTCCAGCGCCGGCCCCTCGCCCCGAATCAGGTCTGTGATGTGGCGAAAGCGCTGGCGCTGCCAGTACCGCTGCAAGGGGATGACACTGTCGTGGGCGCGGTCGTCGTAGTCGGCGCACAGAATCGAGTTGCGCCGCTGCCACAACACCCCACCCGTCAGCACCGTCGCCGCGCCAAAGCGCAGCGGCCGACTGTGCAGCGCGTGGCGCGTCTCGTACACGAACGGGACCTCCAGCACCCGCCACCCTTCCCCGTAGGCGCGCACCAGGATCTCCTGCAGAATCTCGTAGCCGTCTGCCGCCAGCGGCAAGCCCTGGACGACGCTCCGCCGGTACAGCCGAAACCCGCTGGAGAAGTCGCGGATGCTCAGGCTCAGCGCGCGCCCGTACAGCCGGTTCAGGCCACGACTGGCCGCCACTCGCGCCCGCGGCATCCGCGCCGCTCCCCCCGGGACGTAGCGCGACGCGATGACAATCTCGGCTGCCTCACGCTCGGCCCACAGCCGCTCGATAAAGCTCAGGTCGCCGACGAAGTCATCGTCGAGGGTCAGCAGGTAGCGCCCTCGCGCCGCCGCCAGCCCCGCCCGTAGCGCCAGCCCGTAGCCGGGCGTCCCTACCGAGACGACGCGGACAGGCAAGGCGCTGCTAGTCTCCGTCGTGACCAGCGCCACCTCGTAAGAGATCCCCAGCCGCGCGAGCACAGCCTGTAATTCAGCCAAGAGCGATTGTGGAACTGTCTCAGCCTGACTGCCGCTGTCCGCTTTCCGAGGCTGGTCTACTATTGGGACGTCGGGCAGCGCCAGGATGACCACCGACAGGTCAAGGTCGGTCACATCTAGTTATTCTCCAGTGGCTTGACGTTGCCAAACACCCGCTGCGCCCCCGCCACCGGCGCGGCCCACCGCGCCGCGTTGGCGATGACCCGCTGGACATCCGGCTGGTAGTACGTCGGGTAGCTCTCGTGGCCTGGCCGGAAGTAGAAGACCTTGCCCGCGCCGCGCTGGTAGCAGCAGCCGCTGCGGAACACCTCACCGCCCGTAAACCAACTGACAAACACCAGTGTGTCCGGCGCGGGGATGTCAAAGTGTTCCCCGTACATCTCCTCCCGCTCCACCTCGATATACTCGCCGAGGCCCTCGGTAATCGGGTGGCCGGGCGACACCGTCCACAACCGCTCCTTGTCGTTGCCCTCGCGCCACTTCAGGTCGCACGTCGTCCCCATCAAGCGCTTGAAGATTTTGGAGAAATGACCCGAATGGAGGACAATCAAGCCCATGCCGTTGAGCACGCGCTGCTGGACGCGGTCCACAATGTCATCCTGGACATCGGCGTGCGCCTTGTGCCCCCACCACACCAGGACGTCCGTCTGGTCGAGGACGTCCGTCGTCAGGCCGTGCTCCGGCTCGTCCAGCGTCGCCGTCCGCACCGTCAAACCGTGCTGGCGCAGCCCCTCGGCGATAGCGCCGTGGATACCGTCGGGGTAGACGGCGCGGATGCGCTCGCTCTCGCGCTCGTGGCGGTACTCGTTCCAGACGGTCACGCGGATAGAATCGCTCATGGTCAATCCTTTCTAAGGAGAAAGCGTGGCGCTAAATCCCTTTACCCGTTATTTGCGCTCCCAACACCCTGACGATGCGTCTGACTTCGACGCCTTCGTCACCCATTGGGACGCCCTCGAAAGCCTGATTATCAATACCTACCGTTCGGGCGTTGTTGACACGGAGACGGAAGAGGCGTATACTCAATTACGCTCGTGGCTGGCCGCGCACTACCCGCGCTGGGCTACGTCTCTCGCGCCCCTGTGGCAGGCCGCCCGCGAAGCGGGTGGCGCGCCCCCCTCCGACCCCTTCGCGCGGCTCATCGCGCCCGAGTCGGCCACCCATTTCATCGGCAATCGCCATGCCATGCAGGCCCTCCCCCCGGCCCGCGAGGCGATCAACCGCTACCTGCTCGCGCGCCGCTAGGCGAGCATTATAACACAACAGCGACAGGGCCGGAGAATTCCCCCTGCTACCGGAGTCCTATGCCATCGGATGCGATGCGCCACACGGCCCGTGAGGTGCCCCTGCTGCGTCAAGACACGCGCCGCCGCGTCGCCGTGGGCCTTGCCGTCGCGGCGATCTTCGCCCTGGCCCTCGCGCTGCGCCTGTATCGCCTCGACACCCTCCCCGCCGAGTGGTACGGCGATATCACCATCGTTCATGACTACGTCGCGGCCATCCTCGCTGGTCAGTGGCCCTTTTACTACCAACTCTCGGCTGGCCCGCTCTATCACTATCTCATTGCGCCCCTGATTGCCGTCCTCGGCTACTCGTATCTCAGCTACAAGTGCGCAAATTTACGACGTGCTGCAGCGCATTGAACCCCGTGGCTGGGCCGGCCGCGTAGCCGTAGGACTCTTGCTCCTATCTATCCTCGACTTGAATGCCAATCGGTATTTTAGCGCCTATGCCTAGGCCTGCCCTACCACAATACCCCGTTCGGACGCCTGATTGCCGAAGATATGCGCATGCACCCGGTTGGCACACCCCTCTACGTCATTGGCTGCTGTTGGGCCGACTGGAAGGAACCAGAGGCAGAGAGCATCACCTTTGCCTTCAAGCATATGCCCCCCATCCACTTCGAGACCGATGTTGCCGCTGTCTGCGCCTCATGGGATCACCAGACCGATGCCTACGTCTACCTCGATCCCAACGATGAGGCAGCTTCCGCTGCTTTGAGCGCTTGTGCGCCGGCCGGCGTTGCTGAGAAAACGTTCAGCAATTACGGCGACCCCATTTATCTGCGCTACCACCTCGTCGCGGCTCCCTAGCGCTCTGAAATTGGTATGAAAGTTGCTCTACAACCGCGATAGCAGTCTCTCTATGGTCGGTATGTAAAGGAGCGTTCATACCATGCAGTCCCAGTCTTTCCGTCTGCGCTGGCTGACCAGCGCCCTTCTTGTGCTCGGTGGTCTCATGCTGCTGGCCGTCCCCCTTGTTGGCGCCCAGCAGAACAACCCCGTCGACCAGCAGCCGGTGAGCATCGCGGCCGGCCGCGACGTCACTGTCAACATCAAGACCTTCTGTATCGAGTACGGCAAGCCGTTCCCGGCTCAATTCCCGACCCTCGGCTCGAACCCGGTCGACCCGCGCGTCGTTCAGATTCTGCGCTACGCCATCAGCCGCGGCTACACCGACAGCGACCCCTACCAGGTCCAGCTCGCCATCTGGCGGCAGACGACGGGCGAGTGGAAGAACGCCAACCACACCCTGGCAGAGCAGATCTTCAACGACTCGAATAATGCGCCCGCCGCGCCGGCCGTCTCCGGCACGACGCTGGCTAACGCCGTCTCCGGCAATAACCTTCAGGTGACGGCGGTGAACTGGACGCCGCTGCCCGCCGCGCCCGAGCAGAACCCCTGGGCGGGTACCGGCCAGTTGCGCATCGCCAATCGCGGCTCGTCTGACCTGACCGTGGCGCTGCCGGCGGGTATTCTCGTCGATGCTCAGGGTGGTGAGCAGGATACCGTCTTGTACGTGACCAGTGTCCAGGGGCAGGCGACCTCGACACCCGCCGCCACCGCGACAACGGCCGCGACGGCCACTCCCGCTGCCACGGCCACCCGCGCGGCGACGGCTGCGCCTGCGCCGACCGCGACGCGGGCCGGCGCGGGCGCTGGCGCCCAGGCGACGCCCTCGACCTCGCTGCCGCGCACCGGCGGTTCGCCCGCTGACACCAGCTGGCTGCTGATTCTCATCGGCTCCGCGCTGCTGGCCGCCGGCATGGGTCTGCTCGCCTTCCGCCCCACGCGGAGCTAGTGAGCCAACTCAACTCGGCGCTACACCACCAATTTCACGCCCTCGGACGTCACGTGACGTGCCGGGGGCGTGTCCGTGTGTAAAAGTAGACACCGGATGCCGTCGGCGCTATAATCACCTGCGTCGCGTTCACACGTATTCACACAGGAGACGTCGCCGTGTCTCGCTACTATCCTGCTGTTGCTTTGCTCGCCCTCGCAGTCCTTCTCGTCGGCTGCCTGTTCTCGGCTGGAACTGCCTCTGTCGGCGCGCAGGGGGTGGGCGTTGACTTCCAGCCCCTCATGCTCAATCCAGGCGAGAGCGCGACGCTGTTCATCCGCGCCTTCTGCACCGAGTACACCATCCCCTTTGCCCGCACCTTCCCGTCCCTCGGTACCCCAGCCGACCCGGTCGCCATCAACGTCCTGCGCTACGCGCTCGAGAAGCGCTACACTGAGACGGAACCCTACCAGGTCCAACTCGCTCTGTGGCGCGCGACGGTGGGGCGCTGGGTGACAGGCGAACCACGGGTCATCGCCGAGGAGATTTACGACAACGCCCTCCGTATGGCTCCCCCGCCCGCCCCACCTTCTGGCGTGCCGACACTCACTGAGGCCGTCCAGAGTGGAACGCTGAAAGTGGTCTATCAGAACTGGGCTCCTGTGACCAATGTGCCCAACGCCAATCCGCCCTGGCTCGGCTCGGGCGAGATGGTCGTCTCGAACCCTGGCCCGCTGCCTGTTGTGGTCGCGCTGCCCCACGGCATCCTGTTGAACCCGCAGGGCGGGGCGCAGAAGATGGTCTTGTACTTCGTGCGCGTACAACTCCAGGCCACCGCAACCCCCACCGCCAGCACTACCCCGGTCGCCACGATGACGGGTGCGCCCACGCCCACCCGCACGCCCGCGCCCCGGGCCACGCCGCGCCTGCCGCGCAGCGGCCTCGATCAGCCCGACGACCCCGGCTATCTCCTCGCCGTCCTGGGCAGCCTCGCCTTCATCGGCGGCGTGGCCGCAGACATCTACCGCCGCCGCGTCCGCCGCTTCTAACCTGGCTTGCGCGTTTGGCAGATTGGGTGTATTGTGGCTGATGATTGTGGCGTGGTAGAGGAGGAAGCTATCTCGTGACGCAGGAAGTAACCATCGCAGCCAACCCGATCGCTCGCCAGCTCGCGTTGCAGGCTCCATACTTTGCTACGCTGGAGGGTGTGGCGGCCGTACTGCTCTTTGGCTCCCATGCGCGCGGTCAGGCCGGGCCGCTATCGGACGTCGACGTCGGCGTACTGATCGACGCGTCCGTGCCACACGCCACGTACCTGGGCACCCGACTCAAGCTAATGGGTGACTTGGCAGAGCAGTTAGGACACGATGACGTAGACGTGGTGGTCCTGAACGAAGCGCCCTTGGCCCTGGCGTACCGTGTGCTGCGCGACGGCGTCCTGGTCTACTGCCGAGACCGCGACCACTTCGTCCAGTTCAAGGCCCGCACCGTCAGTCAATACCTGGATTTCCTCACCCTGACGTATGAGGAGTTTGTCGGCGATCCCGTCCTTTTGCCGGCTACAGAACGCCATTTTGTGCGTCGTGGCAAGCAGCCCTCCGACTGTCATGCCGAACGAAGTGAGGCATCTCCTCTGCCCGCGTTCCCAGAGGAGACCCCTCACTCCGTTCGGAGTGACAGTCGAAGGTTCTGAACGGGCTATCAAACCCCTACACCCCGGCTCCCCGGCTCCCCGGCTCCTCTGCGCCTTTGCTGCGCCAACCTATCCCAACCGCCAATATCAGCCACCCGGCGAGCGCCACGACCGCGCCGAGGGTGAACGCCTGCGGCAGCCCACCCACCTGGTACACCCAGCCAAAGAACATCGACCCCGCGCCTACCCCCAGCCCATCACTCATGGCGCTGTAGAACGACTGGCCCGTCGCCCGCCAGCGCGGTGGGCACAGGCTATCGACATACGTAATCGCCGCTGCGTAGTACCCCGCCGCCGACGCGCTGTGCAAGAATTGGAAGGGCAGGATGAGCGCGGGGACGGTGATAAAGTGATAGAGCGCCCAGCGCACGGGGACGGCGAGCGTTAGCGCCAGCAGCACCCGCCGCGCGCCGTAGCGGCGGATGAGGCGAGGCGTCAGCGCCATGAGTGGCACCTCGACCGCGGCTGCGATACTCGCCGCTGCGCCCACCATCCAGCCCGGCGCGCTCAATTCCTTGAAGTACAGCGGCAGGTAGGCCGAGGCGATGGGGTTCGTGAACTGGAGCAGCACCAGCGCCAGCGTCGAGACGACAAACTCGCGGTTGCCCCACACGACGGCGCCGGCTTGCCACCAGCGGACCGTGATGCGCGCCTTGCTGCTCGGCAGGCGGCGACTCGCCCAGCCCGTAACGAGCATCGCCGCCGCCAGGAGGTACGCCGTCCAGGTCACGTGGCGGTCGATGACCCACCAGCCGACCAGCAGGCTCACAATGGCATACGTGAACGACCCCCAGAGGCGAATCTGCGGGAAGCGCTCGCGCTGTGGCTCCAGCGCCTCTAGGGTGATGGCGTTGGCGATGGGCATGATGGGCGAGCGGAACAACGCCAATACCAACATGACTACCATCACGGCGACGAACCCGCGCGCCGCGGGCAGCAGGAGGGGCAGCGCCGCGCTGATGAAGCACATCGCCGTCAGCAGGCGGCGCCGCATCCCCAACGTGTCGGCGACCACCCCCCACACGGGCAACGCCAGCAGCGAGATAATCGGCGTCAGCCCGAACAGCAGGCCCATCTGCACGCCGTCGAAGCCAGCCGCCGCGAGATACAGCGCGACGAATGGGTAGAAGGTGGCAATCGCGGCGTACTGCCAGCCGTAGAACAGTTTGAACGAGCGCAACGCTACTGACCTGTCCGTCTCTGGAGCGCGTCGTTCACCCAGCCCTGGATCAGCGGCGGCAGGTTGTCGAAGCCGACCAGGTTGACCAGGTCCATCAAGTCCTTGAACCCGTGCTCCCACAGGATCAGGTCGTCGCTCGCGTCGTACTTGGTTACGTCGCGGTTCCCCGCCGTCAGCCAGGCGAGCGCCGCGTCGTGGCGGGCCAGGGCGCGGTCGTAGTGGTCCAGGGTGAACTGAATCTCGCTCCGCTTCGAGACGGCGAGCCACAGCGCCTCGAACTCGTCGCGCAGCGCCGCCAGCCGCGCCCGCTGGACCCTCAGCGCCGCGAGCCACGGCGTCATATCGGCGTCGGCGGCGAGGGCGGCGCGCAGGTCGCGCGTCAGGGCGAGCTTGTCGGCGACAAAGGCGACCTGGGCCGCGACGAACGACAACTCGCGCCGCATCTGGTCGTCGGCCAGCAAGGCAAACGCGGGTAGCGCCTGCGTCGCCGCGTCGCGCAGCGCGGCGATGGCGCTTGGTTCGACGTTGACCATGCGCCCACCGAGCGGGTCGTCGAACAGCCCCAGCGCCACGTCTGAGCGGTTGGGCTTGTACAGGGCGGGATGCTCAATCGCTTTCCCCAGCGCCCGCAGCGCTGCGACGACCTGTCCCGATCGGTCGCCAAAGACCAGCGGCCCGACCTTGCGGTCGAAGTCCTCTACTTCGGTTGCGCCGCCGGTCCAGGCCGTCTCTGCGCCAAAGACGAAGGGGTACACCGAGCCGGACGGCTGCTGGTAGTGGCCGTAGTCGCCCCAGTCGGTGTTGAGCATCCCCACCGCGTCGTGAGCGACGCCGGCGCGGGTGTAGCCCCGGATGTTGCCGATGGCGTTGTCCAGACGAGGGAACAGAGTGTTCCAACTCGACGTGCCCGGGCAGACCATGAAGCGCCGCCCGGTGCGGGCGATGGCCTCGACCGTCGGATACGCGGGCAGGTCCTCGTAGCGCCAGTCGAGCAGCAGGATGTCGTCGGGGATTGCGGGCAGCAGCTCCGGGTGGTCCAGGATGATGTCGGCCCACATCTGGAGCGTCTTGCCGTGCCGCGCCGCCAGGTCGCGCAGGCGCAGGATGTGGTCCAGGTACACGCGACCCTTGCCCTGGGCGTCGGCCAGCGCCTTCGACTGCCCCAGCCCGTAGTCCCACGTCTCGTCGCAGTCGATGTTGAACTGACTGGACGAGAACGCGGGCAGCATCTCGTCGTACATCTCGGCCAGCAGCGTGTACGTCTCCTCGCGGGCGGGGCTGAGCGTCCAGCGCCAGCCCGTCTCGTCGAGGTGCTGGTACGCGGGCAGGCTCAGCAGCGCCCGCTGGTGGCCGAATGACTGCAAGTTGGGGACGAGCTCGATGTGCCGCTCGCGGCAGAAGGTATCCAACTCACGCATCTCGTCCGCCGTCAACGCGCCGACGGCCTCCCCCAAATCGCGGCGCGGACTGAACAGGAACGTGTGCTCGGTGTACAGTTGGAGTTGGTTGATCTTGAAGTAGGCGAGCCGCGCCGCCAGCCGCTTGAGGCTGTCCAATGTCGGCGTCCGCCCGCGCGACACGTCGAGCATCACGCCGCGCTGGGCCAGGACCGGGCTATCCTCGACGCGCAGGCCAGGCAGGTTCCGGCCGCACGTGCGGAGCGCCTGGACCAGCGTCTGGACGGCGTAGAACAGCCCGGCCTCGCCACCGCCGACGAGCCGCGCGCCGTGTGGCCCGACGACGAGACGGTAACTCTCCGACGCGCTCACCTCAGACGGGGCGCCTGTCGCCACGTCCGCCGGTTCGCCCCCCGCGCCGACCACGACGAGCGCCAGCGGCGGGACGACGCTGTCTTCCTCAACGGACGGCTGCAACGCCGTCACTATCGTGATCGCCTCGGCTAGCTGCTGCGCCGCGAAGCGGGTGGCGGGCGATGCCTGGGGGCTGATAATCAGCCGCGTCGCGGCGTCCAGCGGGAAACCTCCCGCCTCGACCGTCACCCGGCGCGGCTGTGGAATAAACATCGGTTCAGCCATAGCTCACTCCCTTGTGCTGGGGCTATCTCAACGCCCCCTATTGTAAGATAAAACCCTACGTCAGCGAAATTCCCCCGTGCGGCCGACTCAAGTCGGCGCTAGTGCCCCCCTGCGTCCCTGCCCCCTGCGTCCCTGCCCCTCCGCCTTCCCACCCTGCCTACCCTTCCCACGCCTTCCTATGTCTGTCTTCCTACCCCCTTCACCCCTGGCATACCTCATGCTCCCCGTGAATTGTCAATCTCATCTAAACTTAGCATAATATCAACATGGACGAATCTTCGCAACCTTCAACCTTCAACCTTCAACCTGAAACCCAGTCGGCTGCCGACGAGTTCGCCGCGCGCTACCCTTTCCCCCTCGACCCCTTCCAGCGCGAGGCCATCGAGGAATTGGCGTCGGGGCGCTCGGTGTTTGTTGCCGCGCCTACCGGTACCGGCAAGACGGTCGTCGCCGAGTACGCCGTCTGGTCCGCCCTCAACGAGGGTAGCCGCGTTGTCTACACCGCTCCCCTCAAGGCGCTGTCCAACCAGAAATTCCGCGACTTCCGCGCCCAGTACGGCGCGCACGCCGTGGGCCTCATGACCGGCGATATTGTCGAGAACCCCGACGCGCCGCTCCTGGTCATGACCACCGAGGTCTACCGCAACATGCTGCTCCAGGGCGACGCGGGGCACATCGCCGCCGTCGTCTTCGACGAGGTCCACTACCTGGCCGACCCAGAGCGCGGCACGTCCTGGGAAGAGGCCATCATCCTGGCCCCGCCCTCGGTGTGCCTGGTGTGCCTGTCGGCCACCGTCCCCAATGCGGCAGACGTGGCTGCCTGGATCGCCTCGCTGCGCGGCGACGTCGCGCTTATCACCAGCGAGACCCGCGTCGTCCCGCTGGAGTACCTGTACTACGCCGACACCGAAATCCTGCCCCTCGTCAACACGGCCGGCGAGATCACCCTGCCCCGCAACATCGGCGGCGAACTGGCGCGGGTCCAGCGTGGCGGCTGGCATCCGCGGCCCGACGGCTCCGAAGGGCGCGGCCAGCCCCTCCCGCTGTCCCAGCCCATCGACGTCGTGACCAAGCTGGCTGAACTGGACCGCCTGCCTGCGCTGTACTTCCTGTTCGCCCGCAAGCTCGTCGAGGATGCCGCCGCCAGTTGTCTTGCCCTGCCCCTCGTCCCCCACGCCGACGAGTTGGTCGCCGCCTTCGACCGCCACCTGGCGGGCCTCCCCGCCGAGGATCGCGCGCTCAAGCAGGTGACGGACCTGCGGGCCCTCCTGCCCCACGGCATCGCCTTCCACCACGCGGGCCTGATGCCCGTCCTTAAGGTCTTTGTCGAGGAGCAGTTCGCCGCCAACCGCCTCAAGGTCTGCTTTGCCACCGACACCCTGGCCCTGGGCGTCAACATGCCCGCCCGCACCGTTGTCGTCGCTGAGCCATCCAAATTCGACGGCGAGCGCCGCCGCATGCTCACCCCCAACGAGTTTCGCCAGATGGCCGGGCGGGCCGGGCGGCGCGGCATGGACAACCTGGGCACCGTTGTTGTCCTCTACTCGCCCCTCGTCTCGGCGCGGCGCATGGCGGAGCTGGCGCGCGGCGAACTGTGGCCGCTCGAGTCGGCCTTCGCGCCCGGCTACAACGCCCTGGTCAACCTCTGGCAGCCCGACCTGGGCGACAAGCTCCTGGTCGAGCTCACCGCCGCCTCCCTCAAGCGTTACCAGCAGGACGATGAGTTGAGCTACGCCGCCGGTCAACGCTTCCGCGTCGAGCAGCGCCTGGTCCAGCGGCGGCGTGAGTTGGGCGGCCAGAGTGGGAAAGGGGGCGAGACGCCAGGGGAGGCGACGGACACCCGCGCCGCCAAACTCGAGCGGCGGCTAGAGGACCTCGATGAAGAGATCGAGCAGGCGCGCTATCGGGCGCGGCGGGGGGCGAAGCGCTTCGCGCGGCGGCTGGAGGACGTCCTGGCCCAGTTCGGCTACATCGTCCAGGGGCGGCTGACGCGGCGCGCCCGCTGGCTGGAGCGCATCTTCGACACCAATGCCCTGACCCTGGCTGAGATGCTCAACCGCCGCATTCTCGACGACCTGGCCCCGGCCGAGGTGGCCGAAGTTGTGTCGTGGTTTGCCTTTGACCGTGAGATTCTGGTGACGCCTAACGTCCCGTGGACTGTGCCGCTGGCCCGCGCCCGCCGCGCCGTCTACGAGCTGCACGACGAGGTGTTGCAGGCCGAGGCGAAGGTCGGGCTAGGCATCTCGCGCTTCCTGTCGGAGACGTTCGCCGGGCCGGCGCTGCTCTGGGCGCAGGGCGCAACCCTCGCCGAGTGCGCGGCCCTCGTTCAACTGGCTGAGGGCGACATCATCTCCGGCCTGCAAAAGACCCTCGACCTGTTGGGCCAGCTCCGCGACGCCACCGAGTACGCCGCGCCCAAGTCCGACGCCCTGCTCACCAACCTGCGCGCTGCCCAGCGCCTCATCCGCCGTGGCATTGTCGAGCACGCCTATCAGATGGTCCTCGCGCCGACAGAGGAGACTTCTGAGGACATGTCTGTCACAGAGCCTTGAACTCGTCGACGCTTAGCTTGCGGATCACGTCATCGACCGTTAAGGCAGGCAGCGTGTCACTCATGCGACGACCGGGACTGCAATCTGAACAGTGAAGGGTGGCTGAGATACCTTCAGCGCCTCGGCCACAGCGGGCGGTAGAGGGTCGTTGTGCTCAATGTAGGACTCAATCAGCTTGCGTGCTACGTCCTGCGCAATCTCAATCGTCTCCCCAATCGTCCGCCCTTCGGCCAACAACTCCCCCCACGCCGGACTGGTTGCCAGATAACCGCCCTCTTCCAGCGGCTCAATCGTCAGCGGCACGAGAATCTCCTGCGCCATCTCTCTCTCCCTTCTCTCAGCCTGTCCCCAGCGATGCCACCTGCGCAATGCCCCATAGGACGAAGGCCACAATCAGCCAGTTGATGCTACGCCCCACGCGGTTGAACTTATTGTACGCGATGCGCGACAGCAAGTATACCTCTTCAATCAGCGCCTCGGTGATCTGGTCCGGCGTCTGGCTCATAAACCGCACGCGGAACTCGGCTTCAGTCATGCGGCTGACGTCGACAAAGTAGAACAGGTTGGGCTGCTTGGACGGCAGCAGCGTCGGCCGCGCCACGCGCAGCGAATAGTAGATCGAGAGGACCAGCGCCGCCAGACTGCCCACCAGCAGCAGCGCCGCCAGGCGCGGCAGCGGTGGCGTCGCGGGGTCGAGGAGCCGCCCCCAGAAGTTGGTGTTAAACGTGATGATAGCCGTCGCCAACAGCGCGTCGGCCGCCAGCGTCAACTGCGCCTTGCTGTCGGCCATGAAAATCTGGTTACTGAGATAAGCGTAGATAAGGCCAGCGATCTCATCCGCCGTCTCGCGTGACAGCGTGGGCGCCGCGCCCGCTCCACTCACCCGTTCCTCCACCACCCCCATGTCTTGGCTCCCTTTATTCATTCTGTCCATGCTGTCGTGCGGGCGAGGCATGCCTCGCCCCTACGGCCTAAACTCGGCGCTCCATCCCCACCCCTTCCGCCTTCCACCGGCCCCCGCCTTTAATCTTCCTCATTCTGTCTAGACTCTCCGCCTTCCATCGTGTGCCCTCTACTCCCCTGCTCCCCTGCTCCCCTGCCTGCTGCCTGCTACCTGCTGCCTGCTGCCCCTACCGGCCCGTTACCCGTACCAACTCATCGAGGTCGGCCTGCAACTGCTCCAACTCTCGCCCGTAGCGCGCCCAGTCGCCCGCCTTCAGGGCGCCCTGCGCCGCCTGATAGTGTCCCTGCGCCGAGCGCGCGATGGCCGCCGCGTCCCGTGTCCCTGCGCCAGCGGCCGGTGTCCCGCCCGGCGCCGGTGTCGCGCCCGCGGCAGGCTGCCCACCAGACGGCGCCGTCGGTGGCGCAGCCGCTGTCCCACCCACCACCCCCTCCGCGTTCCACGCCGCCAGCGCCAGCGCCAGCGTCTCGCGCATCACCGGCGGGCGGTCCTGGGAGACCAGAATCACGCGCTGCAACTGGGGGATTTGCCCCTGGTCGGCCTGGAGGTACAGCGGCTCGGCGTACAGCAGCGCGCGCCCGACCGGAATCACCAGCAGATTACCCCGAATCACCGCCGAGCCGCGCTGGTTCCACAGGCTCAACTGGCTGGAGATACTCGGCTCCTGGTCGATGCGCGCCTCGATTTGCAGCGGCCCCTGGATCGTCTGCTGCTTGGGGAACAGGTAGGCGACGAGTTGCCCGTAGTGCGGCGCGTCGCTGCGGGCCGCCATCCAGGCGATCATGTTGTCCTTGCGCGCCGGCGTGAACGGCTGGATCAGGAGAAATTCCGGGCGCGTCTCGTCCAGCAGCCGCATGACGACATAATACGGGTCCAGAGGTACGCGCTGGCTGCCCACCACCTCCTGGGGAATCGCCCACGGGTCCTCGCGGTTGTAGAACACGCGCGGGTCGGTCATGTGGAACGTGGTGTAGACATCGCTCTGGATGCGGAACAGGTCTTCGGGGTAGCGGATGTGGCTCTGTAGGAAGGCCGGCATCTGGTCCAGCGGCTTGAACAGCGTCGGGAACACGCCCTGCCAGGCCTGGATCAGCGGGTCGGTCGGGTCCGCGACGTAGAACGTCACCGATCCATTGTAGGCGTCCGTGACGACCTTGACCGAGTTGCGGATGTAGTTCAGGGGGCCCAGGCGTGGCCGCCCCGTGCCCGGCAGGCTGTAGGGCTGGGAGTACGGGTAGGCCGTGCTCGTCGTGTACGCGTCGTGCAGCCACCACAGTCGCCCATCTTCGACTACCAAGTACGGGTCGGCGTCGAAGTCGAGGAAGGGCGCGATGAGCTTGACACGGTCCTGGATTCTGCGGTTGAACTTGATGCGCGACTCTGGCGTCAGGACGCTGGTGAACAGAATCTGGCTGTCGCCCATGCGGTAGGCGAACGCCAGCCGCTTGAGAGGTGAGTCGAGGAGCACGCCGCCCGTCCCGGCGTATGTCGTCTTGGCGTTGGTGTCGCCCAGTGGGTAGTCGAACTCCGGCTGGGTTGTTTTGACCAGCACGTACGTGTCCGGCGCCTCGCCGTAGTAGATAGCCGGGTTGGTGATGGTGATGGGGATGGTGACGCTGGGCGGGATATTTTGGATGTAGAACAGCGGTGAGCCTTGTGACGTCACCTCGTTGACCGGGCTCATCACCACTCCGTAGCCGTGGGTGAACTCGGTGTGGATGTTGACCCACGTTGGGTTTTGGAGCTGCTGCGAGTTGAGTTCGCGGGCCGAGAGTGTCACCTGCTGGATGCCGTCGGGGTTGCCGGGGAAGCGGTAGCGGTCCAGGTCGACATCCAGGAAGTCGTAGTACGACCGAATCTCCTGCAACTGGCTGTACGTCTGCCGCAGCGGCCGGTAGTCCCACAGCCGGATGTTGCGCACCGTCACGGCGTCGTCGGTCAGGGCCTGCGTCGTCAGCGGCTGGGGCGCGAACTCCTGAACCTGGACCTTGTCCACCCCGAACGCCCGCCGCGTGGCCGCGATGCTGTTCTGGATGAAGGGCTGCTCCAAGGTGAACTCGTTGGGGCGCACCTGGTAGTTCTGGACGACGGCTGGGTAGACGATGCGCATGGCGATCACCACCACCACCCACAGCCCCGCCCCTGCCGCCAGGACGATCCAGTAGCGCGTCAGCCCGGACACGATGATGAGCGCCGCGATGATGACCATGACCAGCGCCAGCACGTTGAGGGCGGGCAGCGTGGCGCGGATGTCGGTGTAGCCCGCCCCGAACACGACGCCGCGCGGCGAGAACAACAGGTCGTAGCGGTCCAGCCAGTAGCCCCAGCCCCACGCCAGGGCCAGCAGCGCGCCCAGGATGGCCGTGTGAGCGCGCATGTAGCGCGGGAAGGCGTAGATGCGCGCCTGGAGTTGCGGTCGGCGCGCCAGCAGGTAGAGCGCCACCACCCCGGCCCCTGCCAGGAAGAACAGCGCCATCAGCCACTCTTGCAGCGTGCGCAAGAACGGCAGACTAAACATAAAGAAACCGATGTTCTCGCCAAAGATCGGGTCGGCGCTGTCGAAGGGGCGGCGGTTCAGGTACAGCAGGATTGTCTGCCAGGCGCTCTCCGCGCCCTCGGCCAGCAGGAAGGCCGCCACCAGTCCCGCCACCCACATTCCCAGCAGGACACCCGGCGAGCCGAGGGCGTCCTCCTGGCCAAAGAACACCGGCTCGCGCCGCGTCAGCCAACGCGCCAGCAGCCAGTTGCCCAGTAAGAAGGCGGCGGCGATGACAAACCCCGCCGCGAACAGCCCGACGCGCGCCCAGAGCAGCGTCCGAAAGATATCGCTGTAGCCCAGGCTGGCGAACCACAGGCTGTCGGTATAGAGATTGACCAGCGTGCTGCTGACCAGGAACAGGACAAACAACGCTCCGACGACCAGCCACACCCAGCTACAGCCGAGGCGGGGCGCGCGGCGGCGGGGGCGAGGGACGGCGCCGGGGACGCGATTGAACGGCGGAAGACGCATACGAGCTCAGCTTTCTAGTGGTCCGGCCACTCCCCTATAGTCTAGGCGAACGCCGCTCGCTGTCAATCACCAGGCGCTAGGGCTTTCGTCATTTTTTCGTCAGACCCTGATTAGATGTGACCGTCGCTACCAGAGTATAATTGGGCGTCGTTCCATAGGATGGAAGCGCTAGACGCTCTAGGCTGAGATGACTGTTCTGGTATGGCAAGACCTCGCATCACTCGCCGCGCTCGACCCCCGGTAGACTGGGCCACGCGCCTGCGCTGGCGGCGCACGGCT
>CAZLBQ010000069.1:0-16847 GCA_964557745.1 uncultured Anaerolineales bacterium | reverse complement strand
AACGGCGGCCGCGAGCCGCTGCTGAGCTACTGGCAGGCGCTGTTCCTGGCCGCCCTCGGCCCGAACCTGGCCGCCTTGCGCCTGGCGTCGGCGGTGGTCGGGCTGGTGACACTCGTCGTCGTCGCTTTGGCCGTCGCGCGCCTGTTCGCCGCGCGGGCCGACGCCGGTCGCCTGGGCCTGCTGACGGCAGGCGTCTTGACCGTCACCTACTGGCACGTCCACTTCAGCCGCTACTCCATCCGCGCCATCCTCGTCCCGCTGCTGATGACCCTCGTCTGCTGGGCCTTCTTCGTCGGGACGGGACCGCGCGCGCCGCGTGTCCTCCCTCTGTTCGCGGCCGGCGTCGCCCTCGCCGCCAGTGTCTACGCCCACCCCACCGGCCGCCTGCTGCCCTTCGCTCTGCTCGCCTACACTGCGTGGCTTGTGTGGACCGACCGGCGGCGCTGGCTGGGCTACGCGTTGAGCCTGGCCTTCACGGGCGCGGTGAGCTTCGCCCTGTTTCTGCCGCTAGGCTTCTTCTTCCTGAGCCACCAGTGGCTGTTCTGGGGCCACCCCAGCGACGTGTCCGTCTTTGACCCCTCCGTCCGCCAGGGGAGCGTACTGGCGACGCTGGTCAGCCAGACGCTGGCCGTGTTGGGCATGGTCTTTGTGCGCGGCGACCGCTCGCAGTTCCACAACCTGCCCTTCCGCCCTGTCTTCGATCCGCTGCTGGCTGTCTTCTTTGTCCTGGGAACCGTCCTCCTGGTCCGCGCCGCCTGGCGGGCGCGGGGCCTGGCGCGCGGGCCGTATGTCCTGGCCCTGGTGTGGCTGGGCATCGCCGTCGCGCCCACGCTGTTCAGTGACGCCGCCCCCAACTTCTCGCGGGCCATGGGGGCGCTGCCCGTCCTGGCGTTGGCGGCCGCCGCTGGACTCAACGGCGCGGCCGGCTGGCTGGTTGGCCGCTGGCCGACCGCCGACCGCCGACCGCCAACGGCCACTGCCCGAAGCTGGGCCTTCGTCGTCTTGCCCCTCGTCGCTCTCTCCGTCGCGGGGGTGTGGACGGCGCGCGACTACTTCCAGGTCTGGACCGCGCAGCCGGGCCTGTACTACGCCTACGACGCCGACAAAGAGGACGCGGCGGGCTACGTTCACGGTCTCGGCCCGACGACGCACATCTACATGTCGCCGCTGTGGGCCACGCACTCGACTTTTGCCTTCCTGACCCGCGACGACGCGCCCATCGCGGTCGAGATGGAGCGCAGCATGGTCCTGCCGGGCGCGGATGACCAGCCTGCTGTGTACGTCTTCCCCGCCGAGCAGGAACGCCGCTCGCGGCGTGTCGGCGGCTGGCTGGGCGACGCCGCGCAACGGGAGGTCATCAACGACCGCCAGGGCGCGCCCTTGCTCATCGTCTACCGCGTGCCGCCTGCCGCGCGTCCCCAGTTCGAGGGCCCACGCGTCATCTGGACCGGGGTTGCGCCCAGGGAGACGCGCCAGGTTGGATGGCAGAACGCGCCGACGCTGGTCGGCTACGGGGGTGATGCCCGCCTCAGCCCAGGCGACCGCGGCCAGTTCACGCTGACCTGGCGCGCGCCCCAGCCGCTGGACAAGCGCCTGACCCTCTTCGCCCACTTCGTCGATGCGTCGGGCAAGACCGTGCTGCAGGACGACCACGAACCGGCCTACTCGACCGACCGCTGGCAGCCCAACGAGGTCGTGTTCGACTACATCGAGTTCAAGCTCCCCAACGACCTGCCGCTCGGCGACTACACGCTGCGCGTCGGCTGGTACGACCTCCAGACGGGCGAGCGGCGGCGCCTGTCCGACGGGGGCGACGAACTCGTCGCTGCCCAGGTGGCGGTAGTGCCGGAGGGGCAGCGATGAGCGGCGCGGCGAGAACCGCCTCGACTGTCATGCCGAACGCAGTGAGGCATCTGCTCTGCCAATGTTACCGGAGGAGAGCCTTCGCTCCGCTATTCAGGACCTTTGACCGTCACCCCAAACGCAGTGAGGGGGCTCCTCTGCCAGCGTTTGCAGAGCAGATGCTTCGCTCCGCTCAGCATGACAGACGGGACGCTTCTGCTCTCATGATGCGGGCGGCGGGGGCGCTTCGCTCCGCTCAGGGTGACAGTCGTAGCGATTCTCGCCTGACTGCCATTAGGTCCCTGGCCCCGGCGCTCGCCCTGCCGCTTGTCCTCTTACTGGCCTTCGCCCTGCGCGTCGCCGACCTGGCCGGTCAGAGCCTGTGGAGCGACGAGTACATCACCGTCGTCCGCGCCAGCCTGCCCTTGAACGAGTTGCTGGCCCAGATGCCGGTCGAGCACACGCCGCTGTATTTTGTGCTGCTGCACGGCTGGTTCGCATTGGCGGGCAGCGGCGACTTCGCCCTGCGCTTCCCGTCGGTGGCCTTTGGCGTCCTGTGTGTCCCCTTGCTCTACGCCCTCGGGCGGCGCGTGTTCGGTCCTGCGGTCGCCCTGCTCGGCGCGCTGCTGTTCGCCGTCAACCCGTTCCACGTCTGGTACGCCCAGGACGCGCGCATGTACCCCCAGCTAACCGCCTTCAGCCTGGCGGCGCTCTACGCGCTGGACGTGGCGTTGGCGTCGCCCGCTGCCCCCACCTCTCGGCGCCGCCTGCTGCCCTGGCTGGGCTATGCCGTCGCGGGCGCGCTGGCCCTCTACACCCACTACTACGCCATCCTCACCCTGGTCATCGCCGCCGTCTACACCGTCGGGCGTATGGCAGTGGACCGCGCCGCCCGCCAGCGCTGGCGGGCCTTCCTTGCCGCTGAGGTCGCCATTGGACTGCTGTTCCTCCCCTGGCTACCGCGCGCGCTGGGCTTGCTCCGCTTTCCCGGCTGGCGCGAGCCGGTCACGGCGAGCCTCGGCCAGTTCGTCGGCATCTACACCTTCGGCACGACCCTGCCCGCGACCGTCGCGCCCTGGCTCGGCCTGGCCGCTGGTATCTTGTATGCGATTGGCCTCCTGGACCTGGGGCGGTCTGCTTTCCAATCGTCCATCGTCCATCGTCCATCGTCCATCGTCCCCAATCGTCCATCGTCCATCCTCCTCGCCCTCGCCGCCCTGGCCGTCCCCGCCCTGGTCATCGTCGTCCTCCTGCTGCGCAAGCCCGACTTCCACCCGCGCTACTTCATCGCCGCCACGCCGGTCTACGCCCTGGTTCTGGCGCAGGGCATCCTGGCCCTGGGGCGGCGCTGGGCAGTCGTCGGGGCGGCGGCGCTTGCCGTCGTCCTGGTCGGCTGCGCGCTCAGCCTGAGCCTGTGGTACACCGACCCCACCTACGCCAAGGCCTACTACAAGAACTACATGGAGGCCATCCTGGCCCAGGCGGGGCCGAACGACGCCCTGCTGCTCCAGGGGCCAAGCCAGTTCCTGGCGCGGCGCTACGGCAGCGATCGCCTGGCGAAGACGGTCAACCTCCAGGGCAGCCGCCTGCGCGACCGGCCCCAGGCTGAGATTGAGCAGACCGTCGCGGAGGTGGCGGCCGAGAACTCACCGGTCTGGCTGGCCGTCGAGTTGCCTCAGACGCCCGGCTACGTCAAGACGTGGCTCGACACGCATGGCTACCAGTTGCAGACCCACGCCGTTGGCGATATCGGCGTCTGGGCCTACGCCTTCCCGCGGTCGCTGCCCGCGCCCCAGCCGGCCCAGGCCACCGGCGGCCCCGCGCCCGTCGACGTCACCTGGTCGGCCACGCCGGACGTCGTCAAGCCCGGCGAGCTGGCCTATCTCGACATCGAGTGGACGCCGCGCGGCCCTGTTCCTTCCGACCTGAAAGTGTCACTGCGGCTCGTCGCCCCGGATGGCCGCGTCGTCTGGCAGCGTGACCGCGCCCCGGCCGACGGCGCGCGCCCCAGCGCCCAGTGGCGCGTCGGCGAGGCGGTCGCCGACCGCTACGCCGTGCGCGTCCCCGCCGACTTGCCGCCCGCCGCGTACTCATGGCGTGTCATTCTGTACGACGGGGCCACGCTGGCCGAGCAGCGGGCCGCGACGCTCGGGCCGCTGCAGGTGGGGGGGTGAGATGTCGCCGCTACCCCCACCCGTTGGGACGCTGACTGAAGTCAGCGAAACGGCTGCCGAGGGCGAGAGGACCGTCGAGCGCCTGGGTTGGACCCGCTTCGATGGACTAGCGCTCGCCTTTCTCGCCCTCCTGGCGCTGGCGCTGGTCGGTCCCATGCTGGTCGGGCGCGCCGACTTCCCGCCCGGCGACTTTGTCGATCAGTTCTACGCCTTCGCCCGCTTGGCCACGCGGGAACTGGCGCAGGGCCGGCCCCCGCTGTGGAACCCGTACACCTTCAGCGGCCACCCCTTCCTGGCCGACATCCAGTCGGGCGTCCTCTACCCGCCCAACCTCGTCATGCTCCTCCTGGCGGCGTGGACGCGGGGTGACTTGCCCTTGCGGGCGCTCTATGGCCAGGTCGCGCTACACCTGTTCCTGGCGGGCGCGTTCACCTACCTACTGGCGCGCCGCCGCCTCGGCGACCGCTGGGGCGCGTTGCTGGCGGCGCTGACCTTCGCCCTGGGCGGCTACCTGACGAGCTACCCGCCGCTCCAGCTCGCCATTCTCCAGACCGACGCGTGGCTGCCGCTGCTCCTCCTCCTTGTGGACCGCGCCCTGTCGGCGCAGGGCGGCCACCTTCGCCATCTGCCATCTGCCATCCGCCTTCCGCCTTCCACCTTCCCGCTCGCCCTCGTCTGGGCGCTGGTCCTGCTGCCCGGCCATCCGCAGTCGGCCCTGTACGTCGGCTACGCGACGCTGGCCTGGGCGATCTATCGCGCCTGGGCGCTGGGCGTTGGGTGGTGGCGGGGGGCATGGCTCGTCGCTGTGTCGGGCGCCCTGGGGCTAGCCCTGGCCGCCGCCCAGTGGCTGCCGAGTGTCCAGTACACCCGGCTGTCGGTGCGCGCCGCTGCCAGCTACGACATGCTGGCCCACGGCTTCCCCTTCCGCGACCTTGTGGGTGTACTCATCCCCGGCGTCGTCAGCCAGTGGTCGCCGCTGTACGTCGGCCTCCTCCCGCTAGCCCTGGCCGTGTTCGCCGTCGTCCACGCCGGGCGGCGCTGGGACACGGCCTTCTGGAGCGGCTTGGGGCTGGTGGCGCTGCTGCTCTCGTTTGGCGGTGGGCTGTTCGTCTACCCGCTCTTCTACTGGCTCGTCCCCGGCTTCAATCTGTTCCAATCGCAGGAGCGCAGCGCCTTCCTCGTCAGCTTCACCCTGGCGCTGCTGGCGGGCGCGGGGCTGACGCGGCTCCTGGAAGGCAGAAGGCGGAAACCAGGAGGCGGTCAACTCGCCCTTCCGCCTTCCGCCTGCCGCCTGCTGCCTTCTGTGGTCGTCGTGGTAGCCGCCCTCGATCTGCTCCGCGTCGCCGCGCCGCTGCTCATCGGGCCGCCACTGCCTGCCGACCTGGGCTACGCCCTGGCGCTCATCGCGCCGCTCCAGGCCGCGCCCGGGCCGGTGCGCGTCGAGAATGAGTACCGCCTGCCCGCCAACTACGGCGTCCTGTTCGGCATCGAGGACACGTGGGGGGCCAGCCCGCTACGCACCCAACGCTACGCCGACTTCGTCGCCGCTGTGCCGGCCGAGCGACGGCGACGTCTGCTCAACGTCGGCTTCTTTCTGACCTGGCATGGCGATGTGCCGGGCATGACCGAGGTCGCCCGCCAGCCCGTCACCAACCCCACGACGGGCGCGGCGGAGACGACCTTCCTGCTCAAGACCGACCCCGGCCCGCGCGCCTGGCTGGTCAACGCCACCGAGACGCTGGACGACGGGGCGGCGCTGGCGCGCCTGGCCGACCCCCCGTTCGACCCCTGGCAGGTTGGCATTCTCGCGCCAGATGGTCCATCATTGGCCCTCACCGGCGGCGCGCCCGGCACAACCGTCTATCACCGCCTGTCCCCACTGGCGTTGGCGGTGGATGTGGACACGGCGGCCGACGCCCTGCTCATGCTGTCGGAGGCCTGGTATCCGGGCTGGACGGCGACGGTGGACGGCCAGGCGGCGCCCGTCGTGCGCGCCGACGTGACGCTCATGGCCGTGCCGGTCTCAGCGGGCGCGCATCGCGTCGAGGTGCGCTTCGACCCGCCCTTCGTCAAGTGGGGCCTGGCGGTGTCGGGATTGGCGTTGCTCCTGGTCGTGGTGGGTTGGTGGAGGAGGGGAAGATGAGAGCCGGGCTGGTCGCCGTCATTCTCTTATGTGTGGCGCTCGTCCCGCGCGCCTACGACCTGAACCGCTTTGCGACGTGGGACGAGCTATTCTGGACCCACGCGTCGCTGCGCTTTTGGCGCGCAGCGCAAGCCGGGAACTGGTCGCGGACATACATCATCGGCCAGCCGGGGGTCGTGTCGATGTGGCTGGCGAGCGGCGCGGCGACGGTGAAGGGGGTGATGGGGGGCGAGACGGAGTGGGAGACGATCCGCGCGGCCGGCCGGCCGCGCTACGACCCCAATGACCTCCAGACGCTTGGCCGTGTGGCGGACCAGTGGCGGTCGCTGACCATCGTCACCGCCCTCGCGGCGTCGCTCGCGGTGGCGGGTGTCTTTCTGCTGGCGCGGCTGTTGGTGGGAGGCCCGGCCGCCGTGTTGGGCAGCCTGTTGCTGGCCTTCGACCCGTTCTTCCTGGCCCACTCGCGGGTCATGGCCCTCGACGCCATTCTCGCCAGCCTCATGCTCCTGAGTCTGCTGGCGTTTCTGGTGTACCGCCAGCGCGGGCTGACCCGCTTCCTGGTCCTGTCGGCATCACTGGGTGGGCTGGCCGCGTTGCAGAAGACGACCGGGGTCTTTGTGCTGGGCTTCGTCGGGTTGCTCAGCCTGGTTGCCGGTGTCGCCGCTTTGCGGCGCGGGCAAACGACCCGCCTATGGCCGCTGACGATCCGGCCTGTTATGCTCTGGACTGGGCTGGCCGCGCTGACGTATGTCGCCGTCTGGCCCGCCATGTGGACCGCGCCGCTGGCGACGCTCGGCGAGCTGGTCAAGACGCTGCGCGCCTACGCGCCAACGGCGTATGACCCGACGTACTTCCTGGGCCAGGCGACGACCGCCCCCGGCGCCCTTTTCTACCCCGCCGTTGCCGTGTTCCGCACCACGCCCATGACGTGGCTCGGACTGGGACTGGTCGGGTGGCAAGCCGAGCGGCGCGACAAGAAGCTACCAGACCCGACCGTGGGAGCGCTGCTGCTGTTCGCCCTGCTGTACGGCGTCGCCCTCTCGCTATCGTCGGCCAAGTTCGAGCGCTACCTCCTGCCCGCGCTGCTGCCCCTTGACCTGGTCGCCGGCGTCGGGCTGGCGGCGCTGGTTTGGGGACAGGCAGCCGCCAAGCACACCAGGTTAGCGTCGGGGCTGGGCCTTCTGCTCGTCGCGCAGTGCGCCTTGGTGCTGGCCCTCCACCCCTACCACCTGGCGTGGTACAACCCCCTCGTTGGTGGGCAGCGCGCAGCGGCGCGTGTCCTGCCGCTGGGCTGGGGTGAGGGGATGGACCACGCGGCTCGCTACCTGGCCGCTCAGCCTGACGCGTCTCGCCTCCGCGTCGCCACCTGGGGCGCGGTCGGTCTCGCGCCCTGGTTTCGTGGTCAGGTCGTCCCGCCGACGCTCGACCAGCCCTGGCGTGACGCGGACTACCTGGTCGTCTACATGACGGACATCCAGCGTGAGGACGAGATTGCCCGTGTGGGCGCGGGAATGACGCCCGCCTTCAGCGGCCGCGTCCACGACCTGGACTACGTGCACGTCTACCGGCTGCGGCCTTGATAACCATGCAGGTCGATTGATGTCATTCAGGGACCACGGGTTCAAGGCGCGGTCGTGGGGGCGGCTGGAGACGGTCCTACTCATTGGGCTGCTGGTCCTGGCGGCCGGGCTGCGCTTCTACCGCCTCGACAGCATCCCACCCGGCCTCCACTACGACCAGGCCCACGACGCCATCCTCGCCTGGGAGACGCGCATCGGGCAGACGCGGCCGGTCTTCTATACGGCGTTCACCGGCATGGAGCCGCTGATGGCCTACTCGGTGGCGCTGGTCATGGCCGCGCTGGGCCACACGGCGCGCGCCTTGCACATCACCAGCGCCGTCTACGGCCTGCTGACCGTCGCGCTGACCTACTTCCTCGCCCGTGACATGTTCGGTGGGCCAAACACCGGGCGGAGCCGGTGGACCGGCCTGCTGGCGGCGGGCCTGGTGGCGACGTCGCCCTGGCACCTCATCACCAGCCGCAACGGCTTCCGCGCCGTGACGTTGCCCTTTGCGGCCGCGCTGACCGTCTGGGCGTTGTGGACTGCCTTTCGGACCGGCCGCAGACGGTGGTACGCCCTGGCGGGCGCGGCGCTGGGCCTGACGGCCTATACCTACACCTCCAGTCGCTTCGTCCCCATCGCCGTTGGCCTGTTCCTGCTCCTCCTGGTCCGCGACCGCCGTTTCCTGCGCGCCCACCTGGGCGGGCTGGCGCTGATGCTCGGCGTCGCCGCCCTCGTCTTTGCCCCCCTGGGCCTGTTCTACGCCCAGAACCCCGACTACTTCTTCGTCCGCGCCGACCAAACGTGGGTCTTCAGCCCGGCCCTCAACAAGGGCGACTTGTGGGGGACGCTACGCGAGAACGCCCTCGTTGTGCTGGGCATGTTTAGCGTGAGCGGCGACCGCAACTGGCGCTTCAACATCGCAGCGCGGCCCGTTCTCGACCCGCTGCTGAGCGTCCTGACCGTGCTGGGCCTGCTCCTGTTCGTCTGGCGGGCTGGGCGCGGCGACCGCGACCTTGCAGCCGGGTCGCCGCGCGAGGGGCTGCCTCCCATCCCTGGCTGGGCTCCCTACGCCTTCACCCTGATCTGGCTGGCCGTGCTGCTGCTGCCGAGCCTGCTGTCGGTGGAGGGCCGACCCAGCTCGCTGCGGGCGGTGGGCATGCTGCCATTCCTGTACCTGCTGCCCGCCGTCGCCGTTGTCACCATCCTCGGCTGGGTAGCGCGGCGGTGGGCGTGGCCCCGCCCGGCGCTTGCCGCCGGCCTGGTCGGGCTGGCGCTTATCGGCGGGCAAGCCGTTGCTACGAGCCGCACCTACTTCGACCTGTGGGCCAACGCGGCCGACACCTACCTCTACTTCGACGCCGACTACGTGGCGATGGCCCACGCCGCGCGCCAGGAGCTAGCCGCCGGCCGCGACGTCGTCCTGGCGACGGAGCACTACAAGCATCCCTCCATCGCCTGGGAAGCGCCCGAGACGCTTGACCAGGCGCACTGGCTGCTGGGCGGGCAAGGCGTGGTCTATCCGGCGGGGACCAAGGATGTCGTCTATCTGCTCGTGCGCGACCAGATCCAACCCGACTCGCGCTTGCGGCGGACGCTGGCCGACGATGGCGCAACGTTCGAGACCCTGGCGATGGACCCGGCCGGCCGGCCCGCCGTCGTCGCGGCGCGCTTGCCACGTGAGCAGGTCCCGCGCCTCGCTACGCAGCCCGGCGAGAGCCTGCCGCAGCGCCTCAATCTGGGCGGCGACCTCTGGCTGGTGGACAGCGGCTTGCCTGATAGCCGCAAGCGCGACGGCCGCCTACGTGTTGAGGCGGCGTGGGCCGTCCAGCGGGCGACGGACGAGGCGCGGACGTTTGCCGCGCGCCTCGTGGACGAGCAGGGCGTGACCTGGGGCCAGGACGACCACCTGGCCTACCTGAGCGAGCAGTGGCGGCCCGGCGACGCCGGGTGGCAGGCGTTCGAGCTGAGGTACGACCCAGCCCTGCCGGCCGGCCGCTATCACATCGAAGTGGCGCTGACGAATGCCGAGCATCGCCCGCTGCCCATCACAGACGCGAGTGGGGCGCCGCGCGGGCTGTGGGCCGACCTGGGGACGGTCGAGCTTGAGGCGAACGGGGGTGTGGTCGACGCGGCCCGCCGTGGGCAGGAGTTCGGGCCGGGGCTACGGCTGGTGGAGACCAGCCTATCGGACGCCAGCGTGCCGCCCGGTGGCCGCCTGATAGTCAGCGTGACGTGGCAGCGGGGCGAGGGAACGCCCGCCGACACGCTGCGGCTGCGCTGGGTCGATGCCCAGGGGGCGACGGCGGCTGAGCAGAGCCTGTCCGTCGCCCCCGGCTACCCACCGTCACGCTGGCGGGCGGGCGAGATCGTGCGCCCGCGCTATGCCCTCACCGCGCCGTCCACCCTTGCCCCCGGCGCGTATCGTCTGCAGCTGAGCGGGGTGGCGGGGAACGAGGCCAACCTCGGCGTGGTCAACGTGAGCGGGCCGCCGCGCCGCTTCGAGCCAGGACCCATCCAGCGCCCGCTCCAGGCCCAGGTAGGCGATGTGGCGGCCCTACTGGGCTACGATCTCGCGCCCGCCGCACCGACGCCCGGCGCGCCGCTGACGGTAACGCTCCACTGGCGCGCAGCCGGCGCGACGCCGATCAGCTACACGCGGTTCGTTCACCTGGTCGATGCGGCGGGCGTGGTGCGCGCGCAGAGCGACAGCCCGCCCGATGGCGGGCAGCGTCCGACGAGTGGCTGGGTCGAGGGGGAGGTCGTCGCCGATCAGGCGACACTGGCCTTACCCGCCGACCTGCCGCCGGGGCGCTATCGCTTGCTGGCGGGGTTGTACGACGCGGCGACCCTGGCGCGCCTGGCGGCGCGCGATGAGCGCGGCCAACCGTGGCCCGGAGATGCGGTGGTGTTGGGTGAGGTGACAGTGGGACGCTAACGAGTATAGAGGGTAGCCTGGTCCAGGACCTCGAACAACTCGTCCAGGGTAAAGGGTTTGGGCAAGAGGAAGAGCGGGCGACGTCCCTCGGCGGCGCGGTGGGCGTCGATCATGCGGCCGCGCCAGGCCGAGGACAGGATGACGGGGATAGCGCGGGTCCGCTCATCCTGCCAGAGATTCTCCAGCAAGACTTCGCCGGAGACCACCGGCAACCCCAGGTCCAGAATGATGGCATCCGGCTGCTGCTCGACGACAAGCGCCACGATGGGGTCGCGGCCATCGCTCAACGCGACCGCGTGCCCCTCATCGGTGAGGATGTTCTGGAGCATCACCCGCACCGCGTCATTGTCTTCGACAACAAGCACCCGCATGGTCTCTACCCACCCGTCTCGTTCGACGTGCCGTAGAGAGGCAAATAGAGACTGAATGTCGAGCCTTGTCCTTCCTGGCTCTGAACCCGCACGTCCCCCCCGTGGCGTTCAACGATGCGTTTCACCAGGGCCAACCCCAGGCCGGTGCCTTTGATAAAGGCCGTTGACCCGCTCTTGACGCGATAGTACTTATCGAAAATGTAGGGCAGGGCATCGCCGGGGATGCCAATTCCCGTGTCCACCACGTCCACCTGAAGGCGGCGCGGCAGCGTCACCGTCCGCACCGTGACTTGTCCGCCATCGGGCGTGTACTTGATGGCGTTGTCCACCAGGTTGCTCAGCGCGGTGTGCAGCCACTCGACGTCGCCCATCACGCTGGGGACCGGCTCTTGCAGGTCACGTGTCAGCGTCAGCCCCTTGCGCTCGGCGGACCGTCGGTTCGCCTCCATGACCTTCTCGATCAGTGGCTGGACGGGCGTCTCCTCCAGCCGCAAGTCGAGATCGGCCTGCTCCTCGCGGCTGAGGATGAGCAACTCGTTGGTCAGGTGCATCAGGCGGTCCAACCCCTCCTCCGCGTTGTGGAGGGCGCGCTGCACGCGGTCCGACCCTTCTTGCTGGGCACGCCGCAGCGCGTACTCGACGCTGCCCCGAATCACGGTGATGGGGTTGCGCAGCTCGTGGGCGATGAAGGCCAGAAATTCCTCCTTGCCCCGCATCGCGTCTTCCTGGGCGCGGATCCGCTCCTCGGCCCGCGCCTGCTCCAGCCGAATCGCCTCGGCGGCGCGGATACGCTCGACCTCGACCTGCATCTGGATGGCGCGCGTCGTCTCGTTCATCCGCAGGTCCAGGTACTCCTTGTAGCGGACGCCGTAGGTGATCATGATCTCCAGCAGGAACTGGAGGGACAACCCCATCATGCGCGCCTGCTCGATATAGGACACGCCGCCCAGCAAGGTCTCGATACACTCCGAGTGGAGGGCGACGATCTCCTCCGGCCCGATGCCTTGCTCGACAAACTCCTTGCTGAGGATGGAGGCTTGATAGAGGGCCTCTTCACCCTGGACGCGCAGGAAGTCCGAGAGGGTCTGCCGATAGCGCGTCGTCATCTCCGAGTTGGGCGCCATGCTCATCACGACGGCGCTCCGTTCCAGCGCGCCACAACCAGTGTGGCGTCGTCCGTGTCACGCGCCCAGTCGCGGGCGACGGCCTCGGCGATGAGTTGCGTGGGGACAGCGGTCAGATCGGGATAGGCGTTGAGGTTAAAGCGCGCCGATATGCCGTCACTGTGCATAAACAAGGTATCTCCCCGGTGCCAGGGCAACGTAAATACGCGAAAATTGGGCAGCACGGCGCCGACAATCCCCGAATAGGCGACAGGCCGCGTCGACTGCCGCCCGACCAGCCGCGCCTCGATGTTCCCCACCCCGCAGTAGAGCAGGCGTTCCTCGACCAGGTCGAGGCGGGCCAGCGAGACCGCCGCGCCTCGTGTGCCGCGCAACGCGTTGTGACAGCGGCGCAGCGTGTGGTTGAGATCGCTCCAGTCACTCTCTTGCACCACCCGCACCCCGAGTTGCGCGCTCTCCGCCGCCGGCTCCCCGTGCCCCAGGCCGTCGATGACCATGATACACACGCGCTCCGGCGTCACCTGTGTCCACCAGCCGTCGCCGTTGACCTCGAAGCCGCGGTGGGGCCGCGAGACGACGCCGATCTCGACGGGCAGCGTGGCTGCGTCCATCCCTACGCCCACTTCCGCGCAACGACCCGCGTGCCCTGTCCGGGCGCGGACGTAATCTCGAACTCGTCCATCAGGCGCTTCACCCCCGGCAGGCCGCTCCCCAGCCCGCCCGTCGTCGAGTAGCCGTCCTCCATGACGCGGGCGAGGTCGGCAATCCCGGGTCCCTCGTCCTCAGCCTGGACCACGACACACGGCGGCGCGCCTTCCTCTACACTCACGGTCAGGCGGCCCCCACCGCCGTGCTGCACCAGGTTGTGCGCCAACTCCGAGACACTCAGCACGACACACTCGGTATCCACGCGGTTCAGCCCCGCGCCTGCGCACAGCCGCGCCGCTTCCCGCCGCGCGTGGCTGACGTCGAGGGTCTCGCGCACCTCGATCACTAACGAAGCCACTTGCGGATAGTCACTTTCGTTCCTTGCCCCACCGCCGTCTCAATTTCCATCTCGTCCATCAGGCGTTTTGTCCCCGATAGGCCGACCCCCAGGCCCTTGCCGGTCGTCATCCCCTCGACCATCGCCAGTTCGACGTCCGCGATGCCCGGCCCCTCGTCCTCGCACACAATCTCAATGCCGGAGCGCAGGCCGTGGTGATAGGGGCGGAGCACAGTGGCGCCAGTTCCAGCGTAGCGGATGATGTTGCGGGTGAGTTCCGAGATCGCCGTGGCGATACGCGACTGGTCGACCAGGCCAAAGCCAAGCGCCTTCGCCATCTCCCGCCCGCGTTGCCGGGCAATGATGATGTCCTCTTCCGTCCGAATCTCGACAATAAAAGGCAGCAGGTTATCGGCCATAGAACCCACTCGCCGCCACTCGGGTGTGGAGCATTCGGAGGGCCTGCTCGACGTTCAACGCGGTCTGGATGCCCTTGAGTTCCAGCCCCAGTTCGATGAGGGTGATGGCGACGGCGGGCTGGATACCGACCAGCGCCGTCTGCGCGCCCATCAGCCGCGCCATCGCCGCAATGTCGTTGAGCATGCGCCCCAGGAACGAGTCCACCACATCCAGGACCGTGATATCCAGGATGAGCGCCCGCGCGCCCGTCCGCTCGATGGCCGTCGTGATCTGGTCCTGTAGGTCGAGCGCGCCCGTGTCGGAGATGGCCTCCTGAGCGGTCACAATGAGCGTGTCGCCGATCTGGATGATGGGAATCTGCGCCATACTCACTCCCGATTCGGCGCTGACAGGGGCGGCTCGGCCACCCGGATAATCCGCTGGCCGGTGCGGCCCAGGGCGTACTCCAGACCCTTCGCCATCGTGGTGCGGGTCACGACCTCCGTCAACTCGACCCCCAGGTGGACAAGGGTCTGAGCGATGCGGGCCGAGATGCCGACGATCACGACCTCCGCGCCCAGCAGCCGGCCGGCGGCGACGGTCTGCAGCAGGTGTTTGGCGACGGCGGTGTCCACCACGGGCACGCCCGTGATGTCCATGATGACGGTGCTGGAGCCGGTCTCCACAATGCGGGTCAACAGGCTCTCCATAATCTGCTGCGTGCGCGCCGTGTCCACCGAGCCGATGATGGGCAAGGCCAGGATACCCTCCCAAAGCTGGACGACGGGCGTCGAAAGCTCCATGATGGCCTGGCTCTGCTCGCGGATCAATCCCTCGCGCCCGCGCATGTAGGTGTCGAAGGTCAGCAGGCCGAAGGCGTCGAGGAGCTCATTGACGGCGCGCGTCTGGCGGGCGAGTTCGGCGGGATTGTCAGCCAGCGCCTCCTGGAGGGCCTGGGTAATGACGCTCTTTAAGGAAAAGACAAAGGTCGCCGTCTCGGTCGGCGTGAAGCCTTGCAGCGCCCGCGTGCGGCTAATCTCGGTCAGCGTCTGCCGTAGCGGCGTGTAGGCGGCATCGTCGGGGTTATAGGTGCCCCCTTGCCGCAACTGGTTGAGCAAGAGCGTCGACTGACGGCGAAGTTCGTCGGCGCCCATGAGCTGGGCCGTGCGCGTGCCTGCCTGGGCAGCGAGGTGAGCGTCAATCAACCGCGGCCCATGCTGCTGGATCAGGGAAGCAAGGATGAAGTCAGGCATCGGGGTGGGCATCAAGGGCCTTCCAGTCTGGGCGCCACCCCCATAGGTCGGCAGGATGGCGTGCGCATATCGCTCTGTGCGAGGCAGCCAGAGGCCGCCCGGGGGACAAAAAAGCAGGCCACGCAAGCCCAAATGAAGGGACCTGGTGGCGCCTATGCAAGGAGGGCGCAGCCTCGTTGCTGGCCCATAGTGTAGTCTTGTCGCGGCAGTGTGTCAAGATTTAGAGATGGCGGCTCATGGCGAGCGGCGGAGGAGCCAGAGGACGACGTTGACGATGACAGTGAGCAGCACGCTCACCACGAGGCACGAGACGAGGGGGGCGAAGACGGTCAGGGGGCCGCGTTGGAATGTAATGTCGCCCGGCAGCCGGCCCAGCGGTAGCCCAAGGCGGTCGGCGATGACGACCACCACCCCGACTACAACAATGAGCAGCCCCACGCCAATCAGCACCCGCCCCAGGTCAGAATTGATCATAAGAGCGTAACCTTTATCGCCGAATCGCGTTCTGTAATAGCATACATGCGGCCAAGACCCGACCCGCGCCGGTAACTTTTCGACGCGTTGTCCGTAGAGATAGTCAGCTTGCTGTGGGCTGCCCGCTAGAGAAGCGAGGGCTGCTGGGGCGGTGGCCCGTCGCGGCGGCCCAGGTGCTCGTAGGCGAGGCGCGTCGCCAGGCGGCCGCGCGGCGTGCGGTCGAGGAAGCCAAGCTGTAACAGGTACGGCTCGTAGACGTCCATGATGGTGTCGGCGTCCTCGCCCACCGCCGCCGCGATGGTGTCCAGCCCGACCGGGCCGCCGTCGAACTTGTCGATAATGGTCAGCAGGACGCGGCGGTCGATCTCGTCGAGACCCAGCGGGTCGACGGCGAGCAGGTCGAGGGCGGCGCGGGCGACGTCGGAGGTGATGCGGCCCTCGGCACGGACCTCGGCGTAGTCGCGGACGCGACGCAGCAGGCGGTTGGCGATGCGGGGCGTGCCGCGCGCGCGGCGGGCCATCTCCATGGCGCCGCCCTCGTCGATCTCGATCTTGAGGATGCCCGCGCTGCGGGTGACGATGTGCGCCAGGGTGGACAGGTCGTAGTAGTCGAGGCGGAAGACGGCCCCGAAGCGGTCGCGCAGCGGGTTGCTGAGCATGGCGAAGCGGGTCGTCGCGCCGATGACGGTGAAGCGGGGCAGCTTGAGGCGCACGCTCTTGGCCGTCGGTCCCTTGCCGACCATGATGTCCAGGGCGAAGTCCTCCATAGCCGGGTAGAGAATCTCCTCGACCACTTTACCCAGGCGGTGAATTTCGTCCACAAACAGGATGTCGCCCTTGCGCAGGTTGGTCAGGACGGCCGCCAGGTCGCCGGGCCGCTCGATGGCCGGGCCGGAAGTGATCTTGATATTGACGCCCATCTCGTGGGCGACAATCAGGCTGAGGGACGTCTTGCCCAGGCCGGGCGGGCCGTAGAGCAGCAGGTGATCGATGGCCTCGCCACGCCGCTTGGCGGCGTCGATGAGGATGGCAAGGTTCTCTTTCACGCGGTCCTGGCCTGGATAGTCGCGCAGGCGTTGTGGACGCAAAGTGTTGTCCAGCGTCTTGTCTTCGGGTTGGGCTTGCGGCGAGATAGCGCGCTCGGTCATGGCGGTGTCCCTCTAGCGACTCATTAGCACATCTGTATTATAAACCAGACGTGGCCTGATGACAAAAGCAGTGAAACGGGCAGGCGGAGGCGCATGACACGTAAGAACATAACAAGTTGCGCGTCAGGTATGACGCATAGCGATATTTGTCTGACATTGGAACGTCTTCGCGGACTATTGATTGCCCATTGGGCGCGCCTGGAGGCAGGAGAAAGGCCATGACTGAAATTGGTACGAAGACGCTGGAGCAAGAGCGAGACGAGACGCTGTCGGAGATTCAGCGCCTCCAGACATTCCTGGTCGTCGAGCTGGACGAGGCGGATGACGAAATCGATCCCAACCTCGCCGAGCGTGAAAAGACCCTCGCTCTGATCCAGAACCTGGAGCGCAAGGTGGAGTCGATCAACCACGCGCTACAGTCCGCCCAGAAGGGC
>CAZLBQ010000068.1:6260-16966 GCA_964557745.1 uncultured Anaerolineales bacterium | reverse complement strand
GCACCGTCGGCTCGAACGGCGGCGAGGTCCACAAGTTGAGGGGATCGACGGGCTGAACGTCGTAGTGATTGTAGAAGAGGAGGGTGCGCGGCGAGCGGCCCTGCAGCCGCCCGACGACGACCGGGTTGCCTGGCGTCGGGAAGGCCTGCACCTCGAAACCGCGCCGTGTGAGCGTTTCGGCGACAAGTTGGGCACATTGGCCCGCGTCGTCGCGCTGGAGGGAGATGCTGGGCTGGGCGCACAGCCGCGCCGTCTCCTGGATGTAGTTGTTAAGATGTGCCTCTAGGTAAGTGTCAACGTGGGCCAGATTAGTCATGGCTGTTCCTCGATGCCGCAAGAATTCAGGGCAGAATCTCAAAGTGTTGGGTATGGCGGGGGCGAATGATGGAGAAGTCGCGGCGGTCTAGGGTCAGGAGTTGAGTTCGGCGGCCAGAATCTCCTCGTCGCGCTCGGACAGGTCCTCGTCGGCTTCGCCTAACGCCGCAATCGCGTCTAGGAACACGGCCATTGACGTCGGCGTTGTCTCCCGCTCGATCACGGCCTCTTCGTAATACTGCATCGCATCCGCTACGACCTCTTCAGGGCGGCGTTGCTCTTGCTCGGCGATGCGCTCGATCTGCCGCGCCAGCTTCTCGTTCTCGATAATAAGGCTCATCGCTTCTCCCCCATACTCGCTAAAGGACCGGCTACACCCCCAGCTTGGGCTGCGTGGGGGCCGTCGGCTGTGGCACGGCTGGAGCTGCGTCGGCGGTCGCCCCGTTCGCGGCGCTCTTGAGCGGGCCGATCCAGGCGGCGGCAGCGGCCGGTAGCTCAGACAAGGGGGCCTTCTTGACCGTCGTCGGCGGCAGCGAGGCCAGGAACTGCTGGCCGTAGGCTTTGGTAATCATGCGGCGGTCGAGGACGACGACCACGCCCCGGTCGGTCTTGGCGCGAATCAGGCGGCCAAAGCCCTGGCGGAAGCGCAGGATGGCCTGCGGCGTGGCGAACTGGTTGAAGGGGTCCTCGAACGTCTCGGCGCGGGCGGCGAAGACCGGGTCGCTGGGCACGTCGAAGGGCAGCCGCGTCACCACCAGGCAACTCAGCGCCTCACCGACCACGTCCACCCCCTCCCAGAAGCTCCGCGTCCCCAACAGAACCGCCCGCTCGGTCGATTTGAAGGCTTCCAGCAGGCCGCGCCGCCCGCCGTCCAGCCCCTGGCCCAGGACGAGGATGCCCTCCTCGCCCAGCGGCTGGCCGATGGCGCGGTAGGTCTGGCGCAACTGGCTGTGCGACGTGAACAGGACCAGCGTCCGCCCCTCCGTCGCCTTGCACAGGTCGATGAGCGTCTGTTCAAGACGCTTCTGGAAGTAGGGCTGCGTCGGCTCGGGCATGTCGGTGGGTAGGTAGAGGAGGGTCGAGGCTTCGTAGTCGAAAGGCGACCCGACGGCGTCCTCGACACAGTCATCCGCCAGCCCCAGCCGCTCCTTGATATAGCCGAAGTCCTCCCCGGTGCGCAGCGTCGCCGAGGCCAGGACAACCGTCTCCTTCGCCCCGAAGAGGCGCTGCTGGAGGACGCCGCCCACGTGGAGCGGGGCGCTGTTGAGTTCGACGTTCTCGGTGCGTGGCTGGAGGGACAGCCAGTAGATGCTGTCCTGGCGGGGCTGAGCCAGGATGTCCTGGACGGCCTCGCCCATCTCGCTGATGACGCGCCGCCGCGCCGCCAACTCGCCCGCCCACTCCTCCTGCCCCGCCACGCCGACCTTGCGGTCGTCCAGCAGGCTCCACACTTTCGACAGGTTCTCGGCGATCTTGCGCAGCACAATCTGGAGGTTGCGCCCCTCGGCCTCGATGGGTTCCCAGTCGGGGGTCGTGCGCGCGCTGTGCGTCAGGCGAATCTGAATGTCATAGGCGTTCTGGCCCTTGCGCTCGGCGAGTTGCTCGTCGAGGAACTGCTGGAGCAGGTGGAACACCGTCGCCAGCCGCCGCCCGGCGCGGTCGACCTCCTCGTGGAGAGTAGTGAAGATGCGGCTGAAGGTTGCCTTGTCCTCCGGCGATGCCTTGCTGGTGCGGATGACGGCATCGAGGCTGCCCAGAAAGCCGCCGACCTTGCCACCGCTCACAGGGTGGCTCAGGTCGTGGAGGGCGTTCTGGGCGGCTGTCTGCGTCAGCGTGCGGCCAAACTGCTCCGTCGCCCGCGCTTCGAGGTGGTGCGCCTCGTCGATGATGACGTGGTCGTACTCCGGCAGCAGGCGGTTGTCCACGCTCATGTCGGACAGCAGCAGGGCGTGGTTGACGACGACGATGTGTGCTGCCTCGGCCAGGGCGCGCGCCCGCCAGTAGAAGCAGCCGTCGCCGCACACGTCGGGGCGACAGGCGTCCTGGTCGGCGCATACCTTGGACCACACGGCGGCCTCGTCGCCCATCAGGGCCAGCTCGCCCACGTCGCCGGTCAGGGTTGAGGGCAGCCAGGCCAGAATCTTCGCCAGGACCCGCACCTCGGTGGTGGACAGGTCGTCGCGGCGGCGGAACTGGGCCAGACGCGTGCGGCACAGGTAGTTGGTGCGGCCCTTGAGGATGGCGACGCGGAACCCAACCGGCAGCACGCGCTGGAGGTCGGGCAGGTCCTTGGTGAACAACTGGTCCTGGAGGTTGATGGTGTTGGTCGAGACGACGACGCGCTCGCCGTTCTGGACGGCCCAGGTGATGGCCGGAATGAGATAGGCCATGCTCTTGCCCGTCCCCGTGCCCGCCTCGACCAGCAGGTAGCCGCCGTCGTTGAAGACCTGGACCACGTCGCGCAGCATCTGGACCTGCTGCGGGCGGTGCTCGTAGCTGGCGAAGCGGCGGGCGAAGACGCCCGTTGGACCGAGCAGGTCGGCCAACGCCTCCTCATCGAGCATAGTGCGGCGGTCGGCCTTCTCCAGCGGCTCGTAGTCGTCGTCGCCCGACAGCAGCCCGACGCCGCCGCCGCGCAGCAGCCCCTTGGCGCGGAGTTGCGCCCCGATGCTGCCGCTGAACGCCGACCGCGTGCGCGACCGCTCGGCTTCCTGGAAGACCGTCTTCAACGGCCAGTCGATGCGGGCCGTCAGGCGGTTGATCTCGCGCAGCGAGTCGAGGTCCAGGTCCTCGGCGCGGCGCACCAGGGCCAGGAATAAGTCACGGGCGGCGCGGGCGTCGTGGACAGCGCGGTGCTTGGTGGGGAAGGCGATGCCTAGCTCGGCCATGAGCGTGCCGAGGTTGTAGCGCGAGGCATACGGGACGAGGATACTCGCCAGCTCGAAGGTGTCGATGCTTGGGTGGCCGACCAGGATGCCAGCGCGCGCCAGGTAGCCCAGGTCTTGCTGGACGGAGTGGCCGACGACGGGGGCCGGCCCAATGAACCGCTCCAACGCCCCGCGTACCTGATTGAGGACCGGCGCGCGGCGCAACTCGGCATCGGTCAGGCCGGTGAGTTGCTGGATGCGGTAGGGGATGGGGCGGCCGGGGTTGACCAGGGCGCTCCACTCGCCCAGCGGTTCCTCGCCCCGAAACTTGACGGCGCCAATCTCGATGATGGCGTCGCGGTCGGTGCTGAGTCCCGTGGCTTCGATATCAAGGGCAACGTACACGCGGTTCATGGCGGCGGCTCCGGAGCGGCTGGCACTCGGCAGAAAGCAGAAGGCGGAAGGCAGAAGGCCGTAGCCGGAAGGTGGACGGCGGCGGGTCTGCCAGCGGCGATCTATCGCTTGTCTTTAAGCAGGGGGATTATACACCAGAAGTGTAAAAGGGAAAACGTTGGGACGTGCTGCGTGAGACGTGCAACGTGGGGCGTATCGGGGTGTCGCCGGAGGCGTCATGTAAAGAGAGATACATTGTGAGAAAGGTTCTGGTCATGCAACAACGACGTTGTACATTCCGTCATGTTCTTGGCGTGGCCTGGACAGGTGTCCCCGCGCCCAGCCCGGACCCGTCAGGCTTCTACCTGTGGAACTCGCTGGCCCTGGCGAGCGACAACGTCTGGGCCAGCGGCTGGGGGCGGGAGCATACGTTTACCCTGCACTGGGACGGCGCTCGCTGGAGTAGCGTTCCCACGCCCGACCGCTACGAGAGCCTCAGCCTGGTCGGTATCGCCGGGACGGTGGCCGACCGGATGTGGGCGGTGGACATGTTTCAGGACCCCTACGGGGCGTACCTGGCCCTGCTCCACTCGGACGGCCGGACCTGGGAGACGGTTCCGGACAGTACGATACGGCTGCGGGATATCCTGCATGGCGTGGCAGCCTCTGCGGGCGACGACATCTGGACGGTGGGGTATTCGGGACTCGTGCTCCGCTGGAACGGCCAGTCCTGGCAGCAGGCTCAGCCCGCGAGCGGGCCGGACACAGGCCTCTATAGCGTAGCGATGATTGCTCCTGACGAGATCTGGGCCGTCGGGCGCAACCGCAACGGCGCGCACATCGAACGCGACACCTACCTCCGCTGCCCGTGACAGCCGCTGTTAGTTCTTTCCCGCCTTCTTGTGTATACTGTTCAGTGACCACTGACCACTCGTCTTCGTCATCACCGAAAGGTTCCCCCATGGCCGTTGCCGCCCCCACCCAGATCGCCGCCGCCGCCCAGCGCGTCCAGGCCAACATCGAACGCGTCATCATCGGCAAGGCCGACACCATCGAGCTGCTGCTCGTCGCCCTGCTGTGCGAGGGCCACGTCCTCATTGAGGACGTGCCGGGCGTGGGCAAGACGACCCTGGCGCGGGCGCTGGCGAAGTCCCTGGGCGCGTCGTTCCGCCGCATCCAGTTCACCCCCGACTTGCTGCCGTCCGACGTCGTGGGCATCAACTTCTACAACCAAAAGCAACAGGCGTTCGAGTACCGCCCTGGCCCGATTGTGGCGCAGATCGTCCTGGCCGACGAGATCAACCGCGCGACCCCGCGCACCCAGGCGGCGCTGCTGGAGGCGATGCAGGAGCGGCAAATCACGGTGGACGGCGAGACGATGCCCCTGCCGCGTCCGTTCCTGGTCATGGCGACGCAGAACCCCATCGAACTCGAAGGCACGTTCCCGCTGCCCGAAGCGCAGATGGACCGCTTTCTGCTGCGCATCCGCCTGGGCTACCCCAACATTGCCGAGGAGGAGGACATCCTGCTCCGCTACGAGCGCAGCGACCCCATGGTCGACCTCCAGCCGACGCTGAGCGCCGAGGACGTGTTGGCTCTGGCGCGGCTGCGGCAGACGGTGCGCGTCGAGGCGACCATCCGCAACTACATCGTGCGCATCGTTCACGCCACGCGGCAGCACAGCGCCGTCGAACTGGGGGCCAGCCCGCGCGGCTCCCTCGCCCTGTACCAGACGGCCCAGGCGCTGGCCGCCGTGCGCGGGCGCGACTTTGTTCTGCCCGACGATGTCAAGCGCCTCGCGCCGCACGTCCTGACCCACCGCCTCATCCTGTCGAGCCAGATGAAGCTGCGCGGCCGCTCGCCTGAGCAGATCGTCCAGGAGATTGTCGAGTCGGCGCCCGCGCCCGTCGAGGTGTGACCTCTTGCCGCAACGCCACGCACGGCCTATAATACGTGTAGTACACGTATAAAGGGGTGTGTCATGCAACGCAAACTCACGATTACCGTCGACGAAGAAGTTTACGAAGGGTTGCACCGCGTCGTGGGGCGGCGGCATATCAGCCAGTTCATCGAGGACCTGGTGCGGCCTCATGTCGTCGATACTGAACTCGACGCGGCATACCAGGCGATGGCTGAGGACGAGGCGCGCGAGGCCGAGGCGTTGGAGTGGTCAGAAGCCTTAGTTGGGGATGTGGCTGATGTTGCGCGGTGAGGTATGGTGGGTGACCTTTGAGCCGGCTGTGGGTGGGGAGATTCGGAAGCAGCGGCCGGCCATTATTGTGAGCCATGACGCCTCGAACCGACACTTGAATCGCGTCCAGGTGATCCCCTTGACCTCGAACGTCGAGCGTCTCTACCCGAGTGAGGCGTACGTCACTCTCAATGGCCGCCCCCACAAAGCGATGGCCGACCAGTTGACGACCGTGAGCAAGCTGCGGATGGGCGAGCGCGTGGGACGCCTGTCACAAGCGGATCTCCAGAAGGTCGAGCAAGCCATCAAACTGCAGCTTGGTCTGGGCTGAGCAGGAAGTTCATGTTCACAGACGCGTGGCTCTTGCTGGGGCTAGTCATGATTGGCATCGGGGCGGCGTTTCGGCAGCCGGCCATGCTGGCGCTGGGCCTGCTGCTCGAAGTCATCGTGCCCGTCGCCTGGGCGTGGAACAGGCTCGTCCTACGCGGCCTGCACTACGAGCGGCGGCTGGGCGCGAGCCGTGTCTTCGCCGGCGAGACGACCTCCCTCACCCTGACGACCACCAACCGCAAGCCGCTGCCCGTCCCGTGGCTGACCATCAGCGATGTCTTCCCCAAGAACCTAGAGATTGTCGGGCGCGACCTGGCCGTCACCGATGGGGCCACCGAGCGCACGCTGACCAATGTCATGGCGCTGCGCTGGTACGAGCGCGTCGTGCGCGAGTACACCCTCAGCTGCCCCCACCGAGGCTTCTACTTCCTCGGTCCGGCCACCCTGACGGCGGGCGACCTGTTCGGCCTGTTCGAGAACCGCGCCAAGGTCTCGACGCCCGACCGCCTCATCGTCTACCCAACCGTCGTCCCGCTGGAAGAACTTGGCTTCCCGGGCAAGGAGCCGTTTGGCGAGTCGCGGTCCTTCCAACCCATCTTCGAGGACCCGCTGCGCACCGTCGGCATCCGCGACTACCACCCCGAAGACTCGTTCCGCCACGTCCACTGGAAGGCGTCGGCGCGGCAGCAGCGGCTCCAGACGAAGGTCTACGAGCCGACGAACACGCGGCGGCTGGTGGTCCTGCTCAACATCGCCACCTTCGCCCAGCCCTGGATGGGCATCGACCCGCTGGCCCAGGAGCACGCCATCTCCGTCGCCGCGTCCATCGCCTACCATGCTGCGCAGCGCCGCTACGCCGTCGGCCTGGTCGCCAACGGCTCGGTCCCGCGCTCCGACCAGCCCCTCCGCGTCATGCCCAGCCGCGACCCTACCACGTTGACCCGCATCCTGGAGGCGCTGGCCGCCGTGACGGCCTTCGCCACCGAGCGCATCGAGGTCCTGCTGGCGCGGGAGAGTCCGCGTCTGCCGTGGGGCGCGACGATTGTCGTGATTACCTCAGTCGTCACCCCGCAACTCCTGGCCGAGATGGACCGCCTGCGCGCCGCCACACGCCGCCTGGTCCTCGTCTCGCTCGACGCCGACTACACCGACGAGGACCGACCCGGCATCGTCACCTACCGCCTGCGGCCCGCTCAGTTCGTCTATGCCAAGCGGCGCGAGGCGGTGGACCCCGACGCCCTCTTCAAGCGCCCGGGGTCCCTCACCCCCGGCCCCTCGCCCACAAGGGGCGAGGGGAGCACAACCTCTTCCCCTGCGCCTTCCCACCCTTCCAGCCCCTTCCCACATCAAGCGGGGGGTGAGGGCAGATGACTGGCCTCCGCGTCCGCCGCGAGGTCCTGCGCCTGGCGACCGCCGTCATGGAGGCTGCCTGGTTCTACGTCGCGTGGCGGCTGCTGTTCGCCCTGTTCGCCCCGCAAGCGCCCGTCATCGGCTTCGGCCTCGTGTTGGGTGGCATGGTCATCGCCGTCTACGTCGCCCGCTATCTCGACCTGGGGCGGGCCGGGACGCGGCGGCAGGGCTGGGCCGTAGCGGTCAGCGCCCTGGTGGTGACGCTGGCGAGCGCCTGGCTGGCCGGGTTCGGCGGCCCGGCGAGCTTCTTGACCGGCCTGCGCGACTTCGAGGACGGCAAGGTCATCTACCTCGTCGGCAGCCTGGTTCTGTGGTGGCGCGCCGTCAGCCTGGTGGCCGACGGCTTCAGCGTCGAACGCATCGGTCTCCGCTTCCGCATCGGCGTGGTCATCTTCTTTTGGAGCCTGATTGGTGTTGGCCTGGTAGGCCTGCAGGGCCTCACCCCCTACGTCTTCATTTACTTTACGGCCGGGTTGCTGTCGATGGCCCTGGCGCGGGTCGAGGAGGTCAGCCGCGACCTGTCGGGCGCGGCCACGCCCTTCGACGCGACGTGGGCCTCGACACTGGGCGTGGCCGTCCTGACCGTGATGCTCGTAGGTCTCGTCGCCGTCGTCGTCCTCACCCCCGACGCCATCCGCACCATCCTGGGCTGGCTAGCCCCGCTCTGGGGCCTGCTGGGCGTCATATTCATCGGCATTGTCTACGTCCTCGTCTGGCTGCTTAACCCGCTGCTCGAAGCCTTCATGCGCGCCCTGCGCCCGACCCTGGAGCGCCTGCCCCAACTGCCCCAGGCGACGGCCACCCCGACCCCCGACGACGCCGCGACCGCCGCGCGCCAGTTGCTGCCCGAGGCCGTCGTCATGGGGTTGCGCTGGGTCGGGCTGTTGGCCGGGCTGGCCCTGGCCTTCTGGCTATTGAGCTTGTGGGCGCAGCGCCGCCGCCAGGCGCTCCTCGACCCGGTGCCCGAGCTGCGCGAGTCGGTCTGGTCGCGCGACGCGTTCGCCGAGGACGCGCGCAACCTGCTGGACCGCGCCCTGGGCCGCTTCCGGGGGCGGCGTCACACCCAATCCACCGAGAACGTCCGCCGCATCTACGCCAGCCTGCAAGCGCTGGCCGCCGAGCACGGCGTGCCGCGCCCGCCCGACGACACGCCCTACGAGTACCTGCCCGCCCTCCTCGCGGCCTTCCCAGGCGCCGAGGCGGACCTACGCTTCCTGACCACCGCCTACGTCGACGCCCACTACCACGAGCTACCCACCAGCGACGTCGACCTGCGGCGAGCACGGTCGGCGTGGGAGCAAGCGCGGCGGGTGATCACCGACACCCCGAAGCCGCGTCAGGAAGTTGTCGGGGAAGCGTAGGCTTTTTGACTGCCAGGCCCCGTGTGTCAATACTCCGTTCGCGGTATACTCTGTGAAATAGGATTCACCCATCTGTCACAGAGGAAACCGGGATGATTGGCCTTCTGGACGAGAGACTGGCGATGACGGACGATGTCCGACCGTTGAGCGACAGCTTCGGGCCGCCCTCGGGGACCGTCACCTTCCTCTTCACCGACATCGAAGGCTCCACCGGGTTGGTCCAGCGCCTCGGCGCAGGCTACGCGACGCTCCAGCGCGAGCACCAGCGGCTGCTGCGCGCGGCCTTCCGCGCGTACCACGGCTACGAGGTCGACACGCAAGGCGACTCGTTCCTGGTCGCCTTCCACAGCGCCTCGGATGCCATCGCGGCGGCTATCGAAGCGCAGAGGTCAATTGTCAATTGTCAATTGTCAATTGACAATTCCCCTGTCACATTTCGGGTGCGGATGGGGCTGCACACGGGCGAGCCGCTGCTGGTCGACGGCCACTACATTGGCCTAGACGTGAACCGTGGCGCGCGTATCTGCGCCGCCGCCCACGGCGGCCAGGTGCTGTTGTCGCAGACGACGGCTGACCTGGTGGCCCACGACCTACCGCCCGGCGCGACCCTACGTGACCTGGGCGAGTTTCGCCTCAAGGACCTGCGCCGCCCGCGCCGCCTGGTCCAACTCGTCGTCGACGGCCTGCCGTCGGACTTCCCGCCCCCGCGCACCCTGGACGCCTTCCGTCACAACCTCCCGACGCAGGCCACGCCCCTGGTAGACCGCGTGGACGAGGTGCAGGCCCTCAAGACGCTGCTTCAGCGCGACGACGTCCGCCTCATCACTCTGACCGGCCCCGGCGGCGTGGGCAAGACACGGCTGGCGCTGCACGCCGCCGCCGAGGTCCTGCCCCACTTCGCCGACGGCGTATTCTTTGTTCCCCTGGCGGCCATCACCGACCCGGAGTTGGTCCTGTCGGCCATCGCCCAGGCGCTTGACCTGCACGAGGCGGGCGGCCAGGCGCTCGTGGAGAGCCTCAGGGCATGGCTGAAGGACAAGCGTGTCCTCCTCCTGCTCGACAACTTCGAGCAGGTCACGCTGGCCGGGCGGCTCGTCACCCAGTTGCTCATCGCTGCGCCGCGCGTCAAGGCTCTCGTCACCAGCCGCGCCGTCCTCCGCGTCTACGGTGAGCAAGAGTTCCCTGTCGCCCCGCTGGCTCTCCCGCCCGTGGACGACGGACGATGGACAACCGACAATAGACGACCAGCGACAGCCAGCCGCCCGACGCCGGACGTGGCAGGTAACACTGAGTATAGTCCACGCCATCTGCCATCTGCCATCCGCCACCGGCCATCTGCCACCTCTGTGGCCGACTACCCGTCGGTCCAACTCTTCGTCCAGCGCGCCCAGGCCATCAAGCCCGACTTTGCGCTGACCGAGGACAACGCGGCGGCGGTGGGGTCCATCTGCGCCCGCCTCGACGGCCTGCCCCTCGCCATCGAGCTGGCCGCCGCGCGCATCAAGCTCCTGCCGCCCCAGGCCATGCTGCCCCGCCTGGAGAACCGCCTCGAGCTGCTCAATCGCGGCTCGCGCGACCTGCCGCTGCGCCAGCAGACGCTGCGCGCCTCCATCGACTGGAGCTACGACCTGCTGGACGAGGGGGCGCGGACCGTCTTTCGCCGCCTGGCCGTCTTCGCCGGCGGCTTCACCCTCGACGCAGCGGAAGCGGTGGTCGGCGGTCAGCGGGCAGGGAAGGCGGAAGGCGGAAGGCAGGAGGGTGAAGGTTCGGCCTCCTCCGACAACCTTCAACCCGCAGCCTTCAACCTGCAATCCATCGCGTTCGATGTGCTGAACGAGC
>CAZLBQ010000068.1:0-6160 GCA_964557745.1 uncultured Anaerolineales bacterium | reverse complement strand
CTTCAACCCGCAGCCTTCAACCTGCAATCCATCGCGTTCGATGTGCTGAACGAGCTGGAGTCGCTCGTCGACGAGAGCCTGGTCCAGCAGCGCGAGGACGACAGTGGCGAGGCGCGCTTCCTGGTGTTGGAGACGCTCCGCGAGTACGCCCTGGACCGCCTTCAGGAGAGCGGCGAAGTCGAGGCCCTGCGCGCCTGGCATGCCGCCTACTACCTCGGCCTCGCCGAGGAGGCCGAGCCGCACCTGCGCGGCCCCGACCAGGCGGCCTGGCTCAACCGCCTGGAACGCGAGCACAACAACATCCGCGCCGCGCTGCGCTGGGCCAAGGACAGCGGCGACACGGCCATCCTGCTCCGCCTGGCGACAACCATGCGCACCTTCTGGTATCTGCGCGGTCACTGGACCGAAGGGCGCATGTGGTTGTCGGATGGCCTTAGACAACGGACTGGTGCTGAGGCGCATGCCGCTGAGAAAGGCAACCTGCGCGTCACAGCCCTGAACGCCCTAGCCGCGCTGGCGACGGCTCAGGCTGATTACGGGTCAGCGCGTAAGTTCTATGAGGAATGCCTATCCCTGCAGCAGGCCAATGGGGACAAGAAGGGCATCGGTATCACCCTTGGTCAATTGGGAATGGTAGCCTATGCCCAGGGTGACTACAAGACCGCCCGTCCGCCGCTTGAGGAAGGCGTCGCTATTCTGCGCGAGGTCGGTGACAATGGCTTTCTGGGGCCGCTCCTCAATAACCTGGCGATGGTGGTCCACGATCTAGGCGAACACCAACAGGCTCAGGCCTTGTACGAGGAGAGTCTAGCTCTCCAACGCGACGCCGGGAATCAATGGAGGATCGCGCGCGTCTTGAACAACCTGGGTGAAGTGGCGCTGGATGCAGGCGATTACATAACAGCGCAGCGCTACCTGGAGGAGAGCCTAGAACTGAGCCGAGATGTGGGCGACAAATGGCCTCTGGCAGACGCGCTTACCAACTTCGGAAGGCTCGCCGAGGTACAAGGGGATGTGGACCTGGCACGAAACTACTTCTCTGAGGCGCTTGCTATCTGGCGAGAGCTTCGCTACGAGCCAGGCGTAGCTGCTGTCGATGAGAGTCTAGCGAAACTGGCGGTTGGTCAATCCCAAGCATAGGTACATATGGTATCGAGCGCATTGACAATCGCCAGCGAGAAGAGTAAAGTTCTGCTTCACGTCCTTCAGGGCTAACGCCCTCTCCGTTACGTCAGGAGGGAATGCATGAGAAGCAGACGCATCAACGCTCTCGTATTGGTCTTGGTATTGCTAGGGCTGGTTCTCAGCGCCTATGTAGCCCTTGCTCCGTCAGTGCAGGCTGATCCTCCTAGCGCGAGTCTGGACGGGCGAAGCCTGGATCACGGTCAGTGGGGCGTGGCCTTTCAGGCTCAGGGGACCCCCAGCCCCCCGCGCCCCACGATAACGCCGTCGCCTACTCCCCCCCCGGGCGGGGATGATACGAATAAGGTACCCATTCCTATCTTCATCATCGTGGCTGGCGCCGCGTTCGCCGCTGGTCTCGCGCTGGGCTACGCGCTCGGACGGCGGTCGCAGCCGCCGCAACTGCCGCCCCAGCAGCCGCCCATCGACCGAGGTGGCACACCGCGCCGACGGTAGTCAGACTATCGCTTCAGGACGAGTCAGCGCCACCGGCTGCCCGATGATGGGCAGCCGGTGGTTGTTTGGGGGAGGGGTAGGACGAGCGGCCTCTCTTGCCCGTATGGGCAACTGACCCTACAATAGGGTATCGTAGATAGGGTTCAGGAGGGTGACCGTGACGACGTTGACTATCGATTTACCATGGGAGGTCTACGAACGTCTACAGGCGGCGGCTGAGGATCAGGGCAAGCCCATCGAGGCCCTGGCCTCGGAGTGGCTGGCCGAGAAGTCCGAACCAACGGAGCCGCCAAGGCCAGCCGAGCGAGAACACTTACGCGCTGCTTTGCGTGCCGCGGGCCTCTTAGCAGAACTCTCTCCGGACGAAAAGAGACTGGCAGCGCAATCGACACTTACCCTGGAGGAAGCTCGGGCCATCCTGGATCGAGTCGGGGGGAAGCCTTTGAGCGAGATTATCCTGGAGATGCGTGGTCCGAAGGAATGAACACTTTCTTCCTGGACTCCAGCGCCCTCGTGAAGCGCTACCTGACAGAAAAAGGTAGTTCGTGGCTTCTGACGCAGCTAGGATTCTGCAGCTGGCAACACCATCGTTGTCGCCGAGGTGACGCGAGTTGAAGCCGCCGCTGCAATGGCCGCGCGACATCGGGCGCCGAACGGCATTTCACGTGCCGAGCGTGATCAACTGTTGCTGCACCACTTTGATGTTGAGTATGAACTGGCCGCCATCAGCACGAGGGTCATTAGTCAGGCGGTTGCCCTGACGCAACGTTATCGGCTGCGTGGCTATGATGCCATCCAACTTGCGACGGCTTTGGATGTGCGGGCAACGGCGTTGAGGGCTGGTCTACCGGATCTCACATTCATCACAGCGGATGATGATCTGGTCACGGCGGCACTGGCCGAAGGACTGACCGCCGCCAATCCAAACCGTCTTCCTGCTTGACCCGCGACACGTGTGGATACAGCAGAGCGCCTCCCCCAGGTCCCTGACCTGCCGGAGGCGCTCTCCCCTTATCTCGGTCACGTGTTCACTTGATCTTCGCGCTCAACCCACCACGCTTACTTGTGGAAGCGCTCGAGCATGAAGTAGTTGGAGCGGCCGCTGTTGTCCGTGAAGCGGTTGAAGTGCAGGACGTACAGGTTGCCACCCGACAGGTAGCCGACCATGATGGTCTGCTTGAAGCTGAAGTTGTAGACGGCGCTGAAGCCGATACCCAGATTCGAGCCGACCGTCGTCGCGTACACGCTGCCCGTCACCGTGCCCCAGTCGCAGTCCGTCGGCGAGCACTTGCCGAACGCGCGCACCGCCACGTTCTGGCCCAGGCCGCGCAGGATGATGCGCGTCACGGCTGGCGTGCTGGGGTTGGCGTTGCGCCAGTCACCCAAGAGCGCGCCCGTCGGGAAGGCGATCTCGGTCGCGTCGCCCTTCGCCTCCACACCCTTCGCCGCGTCCTGGTCCTGCTGCGAGACGGCCGGGAGGTCCTTGCCGTCCTTGACAGGGCCGTCGGCCAGCGCGGCCCGCGACACGCCCAATAGGCTCACCACCACAATCGCGATCACCATCAGAAACCGAAACGCCTTCATCGCCCTCTTCCTTTCTTCACTCGCTTGATACTTACGGCTTACCTTGCTTGTGCCCTCAGTATACGCCGTCGTCGGATGGTTGGCTGTGAAGTCGATGGCTAGGGCCGTGTGGAGTCGGTCACATCGCGTGTCGCACCCGAAGAGAGCACGCGGATGAACCTCTTGCCTCTACTCCGCGTTCAGCCGTTTTTCCGCGTCGATCCGCGTGCCTGTCCCGATTCGGTGCGCCCCTCCAAAAGCGGCAGCGGCGGTAGCTTGACAACGTTTGCAACGCGGGCTACAATGCTGGCCGAGACACAGCGGTGTGTCCCGCGCTTGCGACAAGCGCCCTGTCAGGAGACCCCATGCAAGCAGCTCAATCCCAGGCCCCGACGCTCCCGACGGTCGACGCGCAGGCGCGCGCGGCCCGCCGCCGCGCCCGGGAGGTCCGCAATTTCGCGTTGGGTATGGCGTTCCTCGTGCCCTCGCTCCTCGTTTTCCTGGCCTTTGTCTTCTACCCCCTGGCGAAGTCGATCTATCTGAGCGCCTACCTGACCGACCCGCTGGGCCGGCCCAGCGTCTTCGTCGGCTTCGAAATCTACGGCGACCTGCTCCAGGACCCTGACTTCCGCAACAGCGTATGGGTCAGCTTCAAGCTGGCGCTGCTCGTCGTGCCCGCCCTCATCGTCATCGCCCTGGCGTTGGCCGTGCTGGCTAACCGCCAACTACGGGGCATCGGGTTGTTCCGCCTGTTGTTCGCCTCGCCCATCTCGGTGTCGACGGCCATCGCCTCGACCATCTTCCTGCTCATGTTCAGCCCACAGACCGGCATCTTCAACTACCTGCTGGGACGGCTGGGGGTGGGACCCTTCCCGTGGCTGCTCGACCCGCGCTACGCGCCCACCGCCCTCGCCATCGCCACCATCTGGTCGTCGCTGGGCTTCAACTTCATTGTGCTGCTCAGCGGCATGCAGGGCATCCCGGAGGAGTTGTACGAGAGCGCCGCGTTGGACGGGGCACACGGCTGGAAACTCTTCCGCCACATCACCATCCCGCTGCTGTCGCCGACGCTGTTCTTCGTCATCGTCGTCTCGACCCTCGGCGTCCTGCAAGCCTTCACTCAGATTTATATTCTGACGAAGGGCGGGCCGAGCGACAGCACGTACAGCATGGTCTACTCGATCTACGAGGAGGCGTTCCTGCGCTTCCAGTTCGGCTCGGCGTCGGCCCAGGCCATGATCCTGTTCGTCTTCATGCTGGCGCTGACCATCCTCCAGTTCCAGGTCCTCGAGCGAAGGGTTCACTACGAATGAGCGCCACCACGCCCGCCCGCGTTCTGTCCTATACCTTGCTGGTCCTCGCCGCCGTCATCCTGATGTTCCCGCTGTGGGTGGCGGTGTCGACCAGCCTTGTGCCCAGCGCCGATGCGCTGCGGCCGCCGGCCAACCTGTTCCCGTTCAACTTCAACCCGCAGAACTACGCCGACGTGTTCCGCCAGGTACCCATCGCCCGCTTCCTCTTCAATAGCTTCATCCAGTCGGGCATCGTCACGCTTGGCCAACTCATCACGGCCAGCCTGGCGGCCTATGCGTTCGCCTTCATCCCGTTCCGCGGCAAGCCGCTGGTGTTCTTCATCTTCCTGGCGACGATGATGATCCCCTGGGAAGTGACGATCATCCCCAACTTCCAGACCATCCGCCAGTTGAAGTGGACGGATACCTTCCAGGGCCTGACGGCGCCGTTCCTCGCCACGGCGTTCGGGACGTTCCTGCTGCGCCAGAGCTTCCTGACCATCCCGCGCGACCTATACGACGCGGCAGTGATGGACGGCGCAGGCCACATCCGCTACCTGACGACGATTGTCCTGCCCCTGTCGCGCCCCGCCCTGGGGACGCTGGCGGTGTACGCGTTCGTTAACGCCTGGAACCAGTTCTTCTGGCCCTTGCTCGTGACCAACGAGAAGACGATGCGCACGGTGCAGATTGGCATCTCGATGCTCCAGGCCGAGGAGGCGACGCAGTGGAACATCGTCATGGCGGGCGCTGTCCTGGCCCTGCTGCCGACGTTCATCCTGCTCGTCGTCGGCCAGAAGCAGCTCATCCGCGGCCTGACCGCCGGTGCCCTCAAGGGCTAAGATGTCTCACCGCAGAGGACACGGAGGGCGCAGAGGATTATGAGGTTATAGGAGGGGGGAGGTGACCGAGACGGCAAGGCTGAACCAGATCACGGAGGCCATTATCGGGGCGGCTATCAAAGTACATCGGGCGTTGGGGCCGGGGCTGCTCGAGTCAGCGTACCAAGCGTGTCTCGCTTACGAACTTCGGGAGGCCGGGTTCCGCGTCGAGACGGAGAAGCCGCTGCCCCTGATCTATCGCGATGTCCGGTTGGAGTGTGGGTATCGCCTTGACCTGCTAGTAGAAGGCGAGGTCATTGTCGAGATCAAAGCGGTGGAGAGTCTGAACCCCATCCACGAAGCACAGTTGATCTCCTACCTCAAGCTGTCCGGCTGCCACGTTGGCTTGCTCATCAACTTCAACGTGAAGTACCTGAAGTACGGCATCAAGCGCATTGTCCATAATCTGCCTTAACCGTTGTGCCCTGTCCGGTGAACAACTTCACCGTCTTAGAGAGAGAGTTCTGGAGCAGTAGACTCATATACCCTCTGCGCCATCTGTGCCCTCTGAGGTGAATATCGTCATCAAACTGAGGAGGAAAACTCACATGCCCATGAAACGCTTGTTGTTCCTGGCCCTGATTGTCCTGGGGCTGGTCGTTGCCGCGTGCGGTGGCGGCAGCGCCACCGCACCCGCGCCCGCTGCACCGACGACGGCCCCCGCTGCTAAGGCGCCCGAGCAGCCCAAGGCCGCCGCGCCGACCGAGGCTCCCAAGGCGGCCGCCGCCACCGAAGCGCCGAAGGCGGCTGCCGCCACCGAAGCGCCGAAGGCGGCTGCGCCCGCGG
>CAZLBQ010000067.1:0-17005 GCA_964557745.1 uncultured Anaerolineales bacterium | reverse complement strand
TCTCGTGGGCGTTGTGGGAGAAGGCAACCTCCTCGTAGCCCAGCGGGAAGTCGCGCCGCAGCGGGTGGCGGTCGTAGTTGTGGGGCATGAGAATGCGCCGCAGGTCGGGGTGCCCCTCGAACCGCACGCCGAACATGTCCCACGTCTCACGCTCGAACCAATCCGCGCCACGGAAGATTGGCGTGATGCTCGGCAGCGTGGGATTGTCGCCGCCCACCAGCGTCCGCACTGAGAAGCGGGCGTGGTTGGGGTGCGAGAGGAACTGGTAGTCGACCTCGAAGCGCGGCTCGCGGCCATACCAGTCGATGCCGGTGATGTCCACGACCTGGGTGTAGGCCAGTTCGGGGTCATTCAGCAGGAACGCAGCGACGTCACGGATTTTCTCAGGCGGCACGGTCGCCGTCACCTGACCGTGGTGTTCCTCGACCGGCAGGTCGCCAAACTGGGCCTTCAGGCGCTCGACCGTCTTGTCAACATGGCTCATACATTAGCTCCGTCGCGGGACGCGGTCGAACAGGGTCACGGCGTTGCCCGGCTGCGGCTGGCGCAGGTCAATGGCAGGCTCGCGAACTCCGGTCAGCTTCTCACGCTCGATCTTCTCGTGCAGCAGCATGATACCGTCGATGAGGGCCTCGGCGCGAGGCGGACACCCTGCGATGTAGACATCGACGGGTACGACCTCGTCCACGCCCTGGACCAGGGCATAGGTGTTGAAGATACCCGTGCACGAGGCGCAGTCGCCCATGGACACGACCCACTTCGGGTCGGCCATCTGATCGTAGATTTGGCGTAGCACGGGCGCCATCTTGCGCGAGCAGCGCCCCGCCACAATCATCAGGTCCGACTGGCGTGGGGAGGCGCGCATCAATTCGAGGCCAAAGCGGGCCATATCCTGGCGCGGCCCCTGGGCGTGCATCATCTCGATGGCGCAGCAGGCCAGGCCAAACAGGGCAGGCCACATGGAGCGGCTCCGCGCCCAGCCCAGCGCCTTCTCCAGCGACGTGGTGACAATCCCCATGTTGCCAGTTTTTTCTTCCAGACCCATAACTCACACCTCGTTATCTTCGTCGTTGGCGGTCGGATTGACCCGGTCATAAATGTCGCGTAAGCGCAGCGCGCACTGGACGGAACCTAGTTCCAGCACATCGTCCAGGGAGCGGTAGTCCGTGTAGAGCCATTGGCCGTCGGGCTGGCGGGTGTAGCGCTCGATGCGATACTCGTCCTGCGCAACGAGGACATACTCCATCAGCGACTCGATCCCCTGGTAGCCCCGAAACTTGCGGCCTCGGTCGTAACGCTCCGTCGAGGGTGACAGGATTTCGAATAGGACGATTGGGTTCACAAGAGTATCGACATCCTGGTCCTCGAAGCGCGGCTCCCCGCACACTACCACTACGTCTGGGTAGCTATACTGGCGGCGTCCCCGCGCCCGCACGCGCATGTCGGCCTGGTACGCCTCGCAGGGGCGTCCCCGCAGTTGCACCTTGAGTTCGCCTCCGATGTTCCAGGCGATCAGATTGTGCTCGCGGCTAGCGCCAGTCATAGCAATGATGACGCCATCATCGTACTCGCTCTTGGCCTCGGCCCGCCGCTCGTAGGCCAGGTACTCATCGGGCGTCACAAAAGTGTCACGCAGCGCCATGAGCGCCTCCCAACCCTACTCCCACTCCAATGCGCCCTTCCTCAATAAGTATACATAGCCTAGCACAACCAGGACAAAGAAAAACAGAATCTCAACCAGGCCAAACCAGATAGGATCCATGCGGCGGTAGATGACGGCCCAGGGGTAGAGGAACACAATCTCGATGTCAAAGACAATGAACAGCGTGGCCGTCAGGTAGTAGCGAATGGGCAGGCGTCGCATAGCCTGGCCAATGGGCCGCATGCCCGACTCATAGGGCATCAGCTTGGCGCGGGTCGGCACGTGCGGCCCGAACAGGCGGGCCAGCACGAGAATCAGGCCGCCCAGCCCGACGGAGATGAGGAACAGGACAAGAATGGGCAAGAAGTCTTGTGGCATCGCTGTATTTCTCCAAACATGGTGACGGGGCTAAGCGGTTGACAACGTTCGTCTAGGCTTAGCCCCAACATCTTCGTGGTGGAGCCAGTCACAGCCGCGAAGGGCACGGCGGTCCCTATGCCGTATGTAAGGCGGTAGGCCAGGCTTACCGCGTGTCGTCCGGCGTGTCGGACCGCTCTTCCGACGCACCATCCGGCTCATCGATAGGTCCGGTCAATTCCTCGTTGCGCTCTGCCGAGACGCCCAACCCGCCAATGGTCGCGACGTGACCCTCTTCGAGTTCACTCTCGATCTTCGGGATCTCGACAGGCGGCAGGTTCTCAGCCGGGACAAGCAGGTGCGGCTCGTCGACGGGCAGCGCATCGATGGGCAGCGGCTTGATCTCGCCGGGCGGGGCCAGCGATACCGCCGCCGTGGGCGGCTCGACCGCTTCGGTGGGCGGCGCGGCCACTTCGAGTGTTGGTGGCTCAGGCGTCGCTTCCGCTGCCTTCTCTGTAGCCCCTGCCGCTGCAACTGCCGCGCCAGACGCAGCAGCGGCCGCCGCCTGCTCGCGCATCTGCTTGGCAAGGCGCGCCGGAATCCGCCCGTGCGCCTTGTCGCCTGCCGGGGCTGCCTGACCCTCAGTCGGTGTCGTGGGCGCGGCAGGCGTTGGCGGAGCGGGCGCGGCCGGCGGTGGCGCGCTGGCCGTTGCGTCGGTCGTCGGCGCCTCACCACCTGCCGCTGCCTGCTCGCGCATCTGCTTCGCCAACCGCGCCGGCACGCGGCCATGCGCCTTCTCACCTGCGGGCGCGGCCTGGCCCTCAACGGGTGGGGTCGGCGTGGAGGGTGCAGCGGGCGCCGTGGCCGCAGACGCCTCCACGGGCGGGTTCTCGATGGGTGGCTGGCCGCCGGCCTCGGCCTGCTGGCGCGCCAGCTTGGCCGCCTTGGCCGACATGGGCTTGGGCTTGCCGCTGGGCAGGGTCGCGGGGGTCGGCTGGCCGGCCGGCGTTGCGGGTACGGGCGTCTTGGGGGCCGCGGGCGCGGCGGGCGCGGCCGTCTCAGCCGTCGCCTTCTCCTTCTTCGTTTCCTTCGCCGCCCGCGCCGCCGACTCCTCGGCCCAGGCGCGCGGATGCGTGCGGGCGTAGTAGGTCGTGGTGACGGACAGCATGTCCTTCGTATAGATGGCCGACTCGTGGCGTTCGTAGGACGACAGCTCGTAGTCGTGGTTCATCTTGATGGCGTCGAACGGGCAGAACTCGGCGCAGTAACCACACTGCATGCAGATCGTGGTGTCGATGTAGAACTCTTCCGGCTCGGGCTTCGGCTTGCCGTCTGGCTTCGTCCCGCGCACGATCCAGATACACTGGGGCGGGCAGACCTTCGCGCAGATGCCGCATGACGTGCACCAGTCCTGGCCGGTCTCGCCGTCGACGATGAGCATGGGATAGAAGCGGAAGCGCTCCGGAATCGCCAGCTTCTTCTCCGGGTACTCGACGGTGAACAACCCACGCGACGCGTTGGGCATCTGGTGGACGGCGTCGGGGGTCTGGCGTTGCGCGGCGGCCCGCTTCGGGTCTTCGGTATAGGTTTCGACAAAGTGCTTGAGCGTGACCATCATCCCGCGCAGCACACCCAATCCAAACATCAGTCCTCCGCGCTAGCGGTCTAGTTCACCGAGCACGATGTCAATACTCCCCAGGTTGGCGATGATGTCGGCGATCTTGTGGCCGACTGACATCTCACGCAGCGCCTGGATGTTGATGAACGAGGGGGCCCGCACGTGGTAGCGATACGGGTTGGCGCTGCCGTCGCTGACGACGTAGAAGCCTAACTCACCCTTCGGGTTCTCGACGCGCCCGTAGCTCTCGCCCTTCGGCACGCGAATCTGCCACGCCTTCTTGCCGGCCATGATCGGGCCTTCGGGGAGCTGCTTGAGCGCCTGCTGGAGGATGCGGATTGACTGCCGCACCTCGGCCACGCGGAGCAGGTAGCGGTCGAATAGGTCGCCGCGCACGCCGGTCGGGATGTCGAACTCGAAGCGGTCGTAGATGCCATACGGCTCGTGGCGGCGAATGTCATAGTGAACCCCCGACGCGCGCAGGATCGGCCCCGACAGGCTCAAGGCGATGGCCTGCTCCGGCGGCAGGATGCCCACACCAATGCAGCGGCTGCGGATGATCTCATTCGCCGTCAGGAACTCCTCCAGCTCGTCAATCTCGCGGGGCAGGCGCTCGAACGCCAACTCGTTGGCGCGGGGCATGAACTCCGGCGGCAGGTCGTAGGCGCAGCCGCCAAAGCGCATGTAGTTGCACATCATGCGCGAGCCGGATGTCATCTCGAACAGGTCGAGGATCAGCTCGCGGTTCTCGATGGCGTACAGGATGGGGGTGAAGAACGCGCCCAGGTCGGACAGGAACTGGCCGATGCCGAACAGGTGGTTCTGGACGCGCGTGAACTCCTGCATGATGACGCGGATGTACTCGGCGCGCTCTGGCACCTGGACGTTCTGCAGCTTCTCCACGGCCATGGCATACGCCGTGTTGTTGCCCATCGAGCAGAAGTAGTCGAGGCGGTCGGTGAACGGCATGTTCATGAGCCACATGTTGCGCTCGCCGATCTTCTCGTGATTGCGGTGTAGGTAGCCCACCACCGGGTTGACATCCACGACCGTCTCGCCATCCAGCGTAACCTGCATGCGGAACACGCCGTGCGTCGACGGGTGCTGCGGCCCCATGTTGATGACAAACTTCTGGGTGTGGATGGTACTCAACTCGGATACATCCACGACGGGCAGCTTCTCGTCGGGGGCTTCAACCGTCGTCGGGTCCCAATCCGTCGGATAGACGTTGTTGCGGGCCCAGGCCACGCGCTCCTCGGCGCGGCGGTGGTGGCCGCCCGGCCAGCGGCTGCCAAAGGGCTTCTGGTCCTGCTCGTAGTAGGCTTCCTTGTAGTCCTTGCGCAGCGGCCAGCCCGCGAAGCCGTCCCACATGAGGATGCGCTTGAGGTTCGGGTGTCCGGCGAAGCGAATGCCGAACATGTCGTAGACCTCGCGCTCCTGGAAGTTCGCGCCCGGCCAGATCGCGGAGACGCTGGGGATGACCGGGTCCTCTTTGTCCGTCGCGCTGCACTTGAGGACGAGCGCCGAGGACGGGACATTGGCCTCAATCCGCATGGGATAGAGGTAGTACAGGCACTCCAGCCGGTCGGGATAGTCCACCGCGGTGACCATGGAGCAGTAGGAGTAGCCCGCCTGGTCGCGCAGGTAGCGCGCCACGTCGACCAGCTTCTCCGCGCCGACGACATACGCCCCCGTCGCGTCCTGGCGAACGCCCTCCGGCATGCCCCGAGAGACAGTGGGGGACGTTGTTGTTTCAGAAATAAGAGCGGTCATAGACATCCACCACTACTTAAGGTTCGCCGACCGCGCCAGCGTCGAGGGCGACAGAGCGGGCGCGACCTTGCCCTTAGCGGTCTTGCGCGGCCAGGTCACGACCGCCGCCGCTTGCCGAGGGTCTTCAGCCGCAGCGGTCGGGGCGGGTTGCGCGGCCGCGGCAGCCGCGACCTGCGCCGCCTGCGCCCTGGCCTGCTCGACCTCGGCCACGAGATCCGGCATCTGGCGCGGGTCGATGATGTCCGGTCCCAGGATAGGCACCGGAATCTCCTCGGTCGGCCCCCGGCGATACCAGGCCACGTCCTGGACGCGCTCGGCGTCGATCTTCTCCTGGAGCTTCATCAGCCCATGCAGGAACGCCTGCGGTGTCGGCGGGCAGCCGGGAATGTAGACATCGACGGGCAGATACTGGTCGATGCCGCTAACGACGTTGTACCCTTCCTTGAAGGGCCCGCCGCCGTTGGCGCAGCAGCCCATGCTGATAACGTACTTCGGCTCGGCCATCTGGTTGTACAGCCGCACGATCTGCGGCATCATCTTCTTCGTGACCGTGCCCGAGACGACCATCACGTCCGCCTGGCGGGGCGAGGGCCGCGTCAGCCCCCAGCCGAAACGGTCAAAGTCGTAGCGCGAGGCCGCCATGGAGATGAACTCAATGGCGCAGCACGCCAGGCCGAACTGCATCGGCCACATCGAGTATTTGCGCCCCCAGTTGTACAGGGGATTGACCAAATCCAGCAGCTTGTTGAACGGCGCGACCAGCACTCCGCTGCCCGCGTCGCCCTTCATGAAATCCTCTTCGGTCAGCAACCGCAGGTTGTGGCCGTTGGATGGGCTATCAGACATGAACAACCTCTCCTAGACAGGAAGCTAGACTATCCTGTACGCGCTCCATCCGCTTCCCCTGGGCCTGATTATAGACGGGGGGGAGTTGGTTGTCAACCAAAATTAAAAGGGGATGAAGACCTAGCCAAAAGTATAGGGGACATGACACGCCGTGTCAATGACCATCATCATATGTTAGTCGCCCAGGCCCTGCATCAGCCTTGCCAGGGCGCGCAGGCGTTCGACGAGCGGCGGCAAGGTTGTCAACACGGCGTCGACATCGGCGTCGGTGTTGGCGTGGCCAAGACTCAGCCGCAGGCTACCGACGGCGAGGGCCGACGGCAAGCCACAGGCGCGCAAGACGTACGACGGTTCGAGACTAGCCGACGTGCACGCCGAGCCGCTCGACGCGCAGATGCCTGCCAGGTCCAGCCCCAGCAGCAACTCCTCGGCCCCACTCAGCCCATCGATGGCGAAGCTGGCGAGGCCCGGCAACCGCTCGGTCGGGTGGCCGGTCAGTACCGTCCCCGGCACCGCGGCCAGCACGTCCGCGATGAGCCGGTCGCGCAGGCGGGTCAGGCGCGGCGCTTCCTCGGCGCGCTGGGCCTGGCTCCACTGCAGGGCCGCCGCTGCGCCCACGATGCCCGCGATGTTCTCGGTGCCCGCGCGGCGATTACGCTCCTGGCTACCGCCGGTGATTTCGGGCAGCAGGGGCGTGCCCTGCCGAACGTACAGAATGCCGACGCCTTTGGGACCGTAGAACTTGTGGGCCGCCAGGGTAAGCATGTCGACGCCTAGCGCCTGAACCGAGATGTCCAGCATCCCGCCCGCCTGGACGGCGTCGGTGTGCATGAGCGCGCCGTGCGCCCGCACCAGCCGCGCGATGTCCGCCACGGGCTGCAGCGTGCCAATCTCGTTGTTGGCGAGCATGATGGACACAAGGACCGTGTCCGGGCGCAGCGCCGCCGCGACGTCGGCCACGCTCACCCGGCCCGTTGCGTCCACAGGCAGAATCGTCGCCTCGAAGCCGAAGTGACGTTCCAACTGCTCGACGGTGTGCAGGACGGCGTGGTGCTCGACCGCCGAGGTGATAATGTGACTCCCGCGCCCCTTCTCGCGCGCGGCGAAGGCCGCCCCTCGTAGCGCCAGGTTGTCGGCTTCCGAGCCGCCGCCGGTGAAGACGATCTCGCGCGGCGTACAGCCCAGGACACCCGCGACAGTTCGGCGCGCCTCGTCCAACGCAGCGAGCGCGCCACGCCCCAACGTATGGACACTCGACGGGTTGCCGTACTGCTCGGTGAGATAGGGCAGCATCGCCTCGACCACCGACGGATGGACAGGGGTCGTAGCGGCGTGATCCATATAGATGAGACGTGAGGCCATAACTTCCCTCTCGCAGTTGACAAAATCGGCGACTGGCACTATAGTTGCTACGTCTTGCTCGCTGATGCTTGGCGACGCAAAGGAGTTCTACTGTGAGCGCGGGCTGGGGACAGAGATGGAGGCTCGGCTGGCTGCTCGGGCCGGTGGCGTTGCTGCTGCTGGCTCTCAGCGGCTGCAACTCGGCCGAGACCTACGTCCCCAACGCGGCCGTCATCCTCAACCCGACCCCTGGCCAACCCTCCGTCTTCAACGCCCTCATCGTGACGCCGTATCCCATCGTCGCCACGCCGGGCCCGGTCTACCCGACGCCCTGGCCGCCCGGCCCGTGCCCTGGCTGCGCCTGCGTTGCCTACTACACGGTGTGCGCCGGTGATACTGTCTCTGGCATCGCGCACCGCTACAGGACGACCATCGGGGCCATCAGCCAGGTCAATGGCTTGTGGAACCCGAACTATATCAAGATCGGCCAGGTGTTGTGCATCCCACCCGCCCCACCACCGCCTCCGCCATGTCACGCCTGCCCGCCGCCAATCGTGCCGCCGATCATCGTCCTGACGCCGACGTGGACGCCTGGCCCCCTGCCACTCACACCGATTCCCCCTCCACTGTCGACCTCGACCACGGGACCGTCGCCCCGAGCGACGGTGACGCCCATCCCGATCCCCCCTGGGCCAACTTTACCACCGCTCATCCTAACCGCAACGGCGCTACCACTCCCCCCCGGGCCCACGATACAGCCACCGCCGCCGCCAGGTTCGGGACAGTCGACCAGCGGCTGCCCGCGTCCGTATACGACGCGGCCGGGTGAGAGCCTCACTGGGATCGCTCAGCGCTGCGGTGTGCCGGAGGCGACTATCCTGCGCAGCAACCCGACGCTTCCGCCTCCGTATGATAGACTACCGGGTGGTATCAATATTACGCTCCCCTGACGCCGACCGTCCCTTGCGAATCTCGACCCGCTCGATCTTCGGGCCGCGCATCTCGACCACCGCGAGATGCACGTCGCCGATGCTGATAACCTCGCCCTGAGTCGGGATGTGCTGCAAGCGGTGCAGGATCAGGCCGGCGACGGTCTCGTAATCCTCGTCTTCGGGCAGGCGCAGCGCCAGCGCCTCGTTGGCCTCCTCCACGCGCAGTTGGCCGTCCACCTGGACGGTGCTCTCGTCAATCTGCTCCACGTCCGACGCTTCGGCGACGAGTTCGTCACTCATCCGTCCCACCAGCTCCTCAGTCAGCTCCTCCGCCGTCACCACTCCCGCCGTACCGCCATGCTCGTCGATGACAATCGCCATCTGGGCGCGGCGCTCGCGCATCTCAGCCATCAGGTCATTCAGCGGCTTCGACTCAGGCACATAGAACGCCGGTCGGATGAGGTCGGCGATGGGGTGGGTGTAGCCGTCGCGGTGGCGCGCCAGGAACAGCATCAAGTCCTTAATCGTAATCACCCCAACAATGTCGTCCAGGGTCTCTCGATAGACGGGGAACCGCGCATGGCTGTGCGCCTCGAAGACGCTCAACACATCTTCAATTGTGCTCTCGACCGGTACACCCTGGACATCAATGCGCGGGACCATGACCTCGCGGACCATGCGGTCGCCAAACTCGAAGGCGCGCGTGATGATCTGTTCTTCGACCGGCTCGACCACACCCGCCTCGCGGCTCTCAGCCAGCAGCTGCTGTAACTCCTCCAGGGTGTAGATGGTCCCGTGGTGCCCGACCGGCTTGACACCCACCAGGCGCAGGAACGCCGCCGTGCCGGCGTCGAGCAGCCAGATAAACGGGCGAAAGATGCTGTCGAACAGGAGCGTCGGGCGCACGGTCCTCATCGCCGTCGTCTCGGGGTAGCGAATGGCAAAGGTCTTGGGGGCCTGCTCGCCGACGATGATGTGCAGCGCCGTAATAAAGGAGAAGGAGATGACCACCCCAACCGCGTGGGAGATGACTTCACTCAACGGGAGATACGTGATGAGTGGCTCGACCAGACGAGCGATGGTCGACTCGCCCACCCAACCCAGACCCAGCGAGGCCATCGTGATGCCCAACTGGGACGCCGCCAGGATGCGGTCGGGGTCTTCAAGCATGCGTTGGACGAGCCGCGCCGCGCCTTCCCCCCGCGCGGCGAGGTGGTCAATCTTGGTGCGCCGCGAGCTGACGAGGGCGAACTCGACGGCGACAAAGAAGCCATTCAGGGCGAGGAGGGCGAGAACGGCGGCGAGACGCAGGAGAATATCAGTACTTGCCATGGGATGTCTTGGTGCGTATTGCTCGTTCGGATTTGGTATGCCGTTATTATAGCATGTTTATGACCACACCCTGGCCCATTTCTCGTCTCACCGCGTCTTGTGGTATAGTTGGCCCATGACCACCGCCAGCGCGCCGGGCAAAGCGATCCTGATTGGGGAACACGCCGTCGTCTACGGCCGCCCGGCCATCGCCATCCCGCTGCCTCAACTCCGCGCTACCGCGACCGTCGAGGATGGGCGACCGGGCGAGGGCGTTCGGCTCGTCGCGCCGGACCTCGACCACCGCGTCCACCTCGCCGAGGCCGCTCCCGATGACCCGCTGGCCGTCACCGTGCGCAACACGCTCGCCTGGCTGGGCGAGAACGAGGCGCACGACCTGACCGTGACAGTGCGCTCGACCATCCCACCCGCCCGTGGCATGGGCAGCGGGGCGGCTATCGCGACGGCCCTGGTCCGCGCCCTCACGGCGCACTTCGGCTGTTCGCCGCTGCCGGGCGACGTGTCCGACCTGGTCTACCGCACCGAGACGCTCTTCCATGGTACGCCCAGCGGCATTGACAACACGGTAGTCGCCTACGAGCAGCCAGTCGTCTTTGTGCGCGGTGTCGGTCCGACCCCCGTGACCGTCGGCGGCGCGTTCCCCTTCCTTGTCGCCGACACAGGTGTCGCCAGCCCGACGAAAGTTGCGGTGGGGGACGTGCGGCGCGCCTGGCAGGCCGATCCGCCGACCTATGAGGCGCTGTTCGACCGCATCGGCGCGCTGGTGGGCGAGGCGCAAGCCGCCATCGCCACGGGCGACGTCGAGACCATGGGGCGCTTAATGAACGCGGCGCAAGAGGCGCTGGCGCGCCTGAGCGTGTCATCGCCCGAACTGGACCATTTAACGTGCGCGGCGCGGGAGGCCGGCGCGCTGGGCGCGAAGCTCTCGGGCGGCGGGCGGGGCGGCATCGCCCTGGCGCTCGTCCAGCCGGGGACAGCGGACACGGTTGCCACGGCGCTGCGCGCGGCCGGCGCCACCTACGTCTTCGCCGCCACCCTCGCGCCCGCTTGAAGCGAACCCAACCTGGTTGGGTAGGGGCGGACCTATGTGTTCGCCCTGGGCAGACACGCGAGTCTGCCCCTACGAGGTCTTGTCAACCGCCTACTGCCTGCCGCCTGCTGCTTACCGCGTTCTGCCTTCCGCCTGCCTACCGTTCCGGGGGGTTATGCTCGACTACATCTATCGGGGACGCTTGCTGAATGTCGGCCACCGCGGGGCGAGGACTGCCGCGCCAGAGAACACCCTGGCCGCCTTCCGCACCGCCGTGGACATGGGGGCTGACGGGGTCGAGCTGGACGTCATGCTCAGCAAGGACGGCATCCCCGTGGTCCACCACGACTACAAGCTCGGCCGCACCGAGAACGGCAGCGGTCCGCTGCGCAAGTATACGGTCGCCCAACTCAAGCGCCTGGACGCCGGCGGCTGGAAGGACCAGCGCTTCGCGGGCCAGCGCATCCCGACCCTGGCCGAGGTCTTCCAAGCGCTGGACCGCCAGGTGATTGTCAACGTCGAGTTGAAGACCGCGGCGACGTTTTCGGATGGGCTGGAGCAGGCCGTCGTGGCCGAGATCAAGCGCAGCCACATGGTGGACATGGTCGTCATCTCGTCGTTCAACCCGTTCGCGCTAATGCGCGTGCGCGACCTGGCCCCGCTCCTGCCGCTAGGTCTGCTCTACGCGCCCGACCAGCCGCCCCACCTTAGCCGCGCCTGGCTGCGGCCCTTCGTCCAGCCTCAGGCGCTCCATCCCCGCCACGACATGGTCACGTCAAGGTTCATGACCTGGGCCAGGAAGAAGGGCTACCGCGTCAACACCTGGACGGTCAACGAGCCGGAGGAGATGCGGCGGCTGGCCCTGCTGGGCGTGGACGCCATCATCACCGACACACCGGACGTCTTAAAGGAAGTGTTGGCCGAGATGGGGAAGCGCCGTTAGGGGAGAGTAGAGTGGCACACACCATCGGGACAGTCGAAGCAGCGCCGGGGCCGCCCCACCTGCCGACCTTCGACGCATTTCTGGCCTGGGCTGACGAGGACACCCACGCCGAGTGGGTAGACGGGCGGGACCTGGGGGTGATCCCATGAGGAAGCTCCTGATTGCCCTGTGCCTCGTCCTCAGCCTGGCCGCGTGCAGCACACCGAGCCAGCCCAGCCTCCCCTCCGTCGCCCAGGCCCCCACCCTCGACCCCAACGCGCCCACCGGTCGGCCACCGCTTGCTCCCGCGCAACCGGCCAGCCAGGTCGAGCTTAAGCTGGATGTCATGGATACCTGTTGGGCGCGTATCACGAGCGACGGCAAGGTCGTCTTCGAAGGCCAACTGGAGCCGGGGGGACGCTTCCAGTACACCGGCCAGCAGGTGCGCGTGCGGGCGTCCAACGGCGCAGCCTTGTTGTTGACGCCCAACGGCCTGCCCAGCGAGTTCCTGGGACGCATGGGCAAGCCGAGCGAGAAGGTCTTCCGCCTCCAGGACGGCAAGATCTACGTCGACACCATTGACCCGCCCAGCTAGGACGACGGACGACCGACGACCGACGACCGCCTGCTGGTGTCGCCGGTCATTTTCATCTGTAGCCGGCATAGGACTGTGAGATGGCGCTTGTTTTCCTGAAGCTCGGCGGCTCGTTGATTACGGACAAACGCGGCGACGCCGTCGTCCGCCACGCGGCGCTGGCGAACGCTGCCGACGAGATTCGCGCCGCATTGGCGGGCGAGCCTCAACTACGCCTCGTCGTCGGGCACGGCAGCGGGTCGTTCGGCCATGTCGCCGCCCGCAAGTGGGCCATGCTCGATGGGCCACTCAACTGGCGGGCGTATGCTGAGGTCGGGGCAGCAGCGGCGCGCCTCAACCGTCTCGTCGCCGACGCGCTCCTGGCCGCCGATGTGTGCGCCGTCACCCTCCAGCCCTCGGCGTCCGCCGTCGCCGCCGAGGGCCGCATCGTCGACCTGGCCCTCGCCCCGCTCACCACTGTCCTCGACGCAGGGGCTGTCCCGCTGGTCTACGGCGACGTGGCGGTGGACACGACGCGGGGCTATTGCATCATCTCGACCGAGACGATCTTCGCCTACCTCGCCGCCCGCCTGCGCCCAACGCGCATCGTCCTGGCGGGTCAGGTGGACGGCGTCTTCGCCGCCGACCCCCTCGTCCATCCCGACGCGCCGCCCATCCCTCGCCTGCGACTAGGGGAGTGGGAAGCGCTGGCCGAGCGGCTCCACGGCGCGGCCGGGGTAGACGTGACAGGCGGGATGCGCGCTAAGGTTCGCGCCATGCTCGACCTGGTCCAGGCCCAGCCCGATCTGACGGTCCAACTCGTGTCGGGCCTGCGGCGGGGGGCCATTCAGGGAGCGCTCCTCGGCGAGGATAGCGGTGGAACAATTCTGACAAGGTGAACTTCACGACAGGGAGAGACGTATGGCTGTGACAGCGGTAGTCGGCGCGCAGTGGGGGGATGAGGGCAAGGGGAGGGTGATCGACTACCTCGCCCGTGACGCGCGGCTGGTGATTCGCGGCCAGGGGGGCGACAACGCCGGGCATACCGTCGTGAACGACCGCGGCACGTTCCGCCTGCACCTCCTGCCGTCGGGCATCTTCTACCCGACGTGCCTGAGCCTGCTCGGCGCGGGGACCGTCGTCAACCCGGCGTCGCTCCTGACCGAGATGGACGAGGTCCGCGCCAGGGGCGTGAGCCTGAACAACCTGCGCATCGAGCGCCGCGCTCACCTGCTCCTCCCCACCCACCGCGAGTTGGATGGGCTGGAGGACGAGCGGCGCGGCAAGGCGTCCATCGGCACCACCAAGCGCGGCATCGGCCCAGCCTACGCCGACAAGGCAGCGCGGTCGGGCGTCCGCATGGGCGACCTGCTCGACCTGCCGTACCTCGAACAGCGCCTTAGCCTCACACTCGACAGCCGCAACGACCGCCTGCGCGAGTTTGGCCGTCCGCCCATCGAGTTGGATGCCTTGCTGCGCCAGGCCGAGGGCTGGGCCAGCGCTCTGCGCCCCCACATTATCGACAGCGTGCCCCTGGTCCAGCAGGCCGTCCGCGACGGGCAAACCGTACTGCTCGAAGGGCAACTGGCGGCCCTACGCGACCTCGACTGGGGCACCTATCCTTATGTCACGTCCTCCAATCCAACGGCGGCCGGCCTGTGTCAGGGCGCGGGCCTCGCGCCGCGCCACCTAGGCGAGGTCATTGGTGTCGCCAAGGCCTACACGACGGCCGTTGGCGCCGGCCCCTTCCCCACGGAACTCCACGACGCGGCGGGCGAGCGCCTGCGGGCCGTCGGGCAGGAGTTCGGGGCATCGACGGGCCGCCCGCGCCGCTGCGGTTGGTATGACGCCGTCGCCGTCGGCCACTCGGCGTGGCTGAACGGCTTCAGCCACTTGGCGCTTACCAAGCTCGACGTCCTCGATGGCTGGGACGAGTTGCAGGTGTGCGTCGCCTACGAGGTCGATGGCCAGCGCGTGACGAGCCTGCCGGATACGCCTACCATGGAGCGCGCGACGCCGGTCTACGAGACGTGGCCCGGCTGGCAGGAGCCAACGACGAGCGCCCGCCGCTGGGCCGAGCTGCCGGGCAACGCCCAGCGCTACATCGAGCGCCTGGCCGAGTTGGCCCAGACGCCGGTGCGCTTCGTGTCGGTCGGCCCGCAGCGCGACGCGATGATCGAACTCTGATGCGAAGACGAAGGACGAAAGACGATGGTTCAATCGTCCTTCGTCCTTCGTCCTGGAGACGGCGACATGAGCTTTAGTCACGAGACGTATCTCAGCCCCATGACGTGGCGCTACGGCAGCGAGGCCATGCGCCGCGTCTGGTCCGAGGTCGAGAAGCGGCGGCTGTGGCGGCGGGTATGGGTGGCCCTGGCGGCGGCGCAGCACAGGGCTGGATTGGTGAGCGAGGCGCAACTGGCCGACCTGCGCGCCCACGCGGACGCGGTCGACATCGAGCGCGCCCACGCCATCGAGGCCGAGATTCACCACGACCTCATGTCCGAGTTGCGGGTCTTCGCCGCCCAGGCTCCCGTCGGCGGCCCCATCCTACACCTGGGCGCGACCAGCCAGGACATCGAGGACAACGCTGACGCCCTGCGGCTGCGCGCCGCCCTCGACCTTGTCCTGGCCGAGGCGCAGGGACTGTTGGGCGAGTTAGCGGAGCAGATTGAGCGCTGGGCCGACACGCCTGCCATGGGCTACACCCACCTCCAGCCCGCCGAGCCGACCACGATTGGCTACCGCCTGGCCCAGACCGGCCAGGACCTGCTCGCCGACTATGAGGAGCTACGTGAGGCACGGGCGACGCTACGTGGCAAGGGCTTCAAGGGCGCCGTCGGCACGTCGGCGTCGTACGTCGAGGTCTTGCAAGGGACCGGTCTGAGCGCGGCTGACATGGAGCGGCTGGCGCTGGCCGAGCTAGGGCTGGCCGCCTTCCCCGTCACAACCCAGGTCTACCCACGCAAACAGGACTGGCGCGTCCTCAACGCCCTGGCCGGGCTGGCCCAGACCCTCCACAAGTTCGCCTTCGACGTGCGCGTCCTCCAGTCGCCGCTCTACGGCGAGTGGGCCGAGCCGTTTGGCCGCCAGCAGGTCGGCTCGTCGGCCATGCCCTTCAAGCGCAACCCGATCAACAGCGAGAAGATCGACAGCCTCGCCCGCTACGTCGCCACGCTCCCCGCCGTCCTCTGGCACGACGCCGCGACGAGCCTGCTCGAACGCACCCTGGACGACAGCGCCAACCGCCGCCTTGCCCTGCCCGACGCCTTCCTGGCGAGCGATGAGATCGTTCGCACGGCGCGGCGTATCGTGCGCGGCCTGCGCGTCGACGAAGGGGCCGTCAAGCGGCAGTTGGCGACGTTTGGGGTGTTTGCGGCTACCGAGCGCGTCCTGATGGCCGTCGTGAAGGCCGGCGGTGATCGCCAGGCCGCCCACGAGGCTATCCGCGAGCATAGCCTGGCGGCCTGGGCCGCCCTCCAACAGGGCCAGCCCAACCCCCTACCCGCGCTGCTGACGGACGACGCCGCGTTGACCCGCTACGTGCCCGCCGACCAAATCCTCAGTTTACTCGATGCCAGCCACTACGTGGGAGACGCCCCAGACCGAGCGCGTGAGTTGGCGCGGACCATCCACGAGACTCTTGCAGCTACGCCTTGAACAACTCGGCCAGCGCTAGCCGAAAGCCGGGCAGCACGTCTTCGCCATCCAGAGTGTCACCCGCGCGGAGACGTTGCGCCGTTCCGTCGGCCCGTTGCACCACCACCATCTTGCGGTGCGGATAGAGAACCCACACCAGCCGCGCGCCGTGGGCCAGGTACAACTCCACTTTCTCCTGCACCTCGTCGGCCGTCTCGCCCGGCGACACAATCTCCACCGCGAGATCAGGCGCGACGGTGAAAAAGCCCTCTTCGGATTGCGTCGCCAGTCGCTCCTTCGAGATGAAGGCGACATCCGGGGCGCGAACCGTGTCGGGCGATTGTTCCAGGTAGAACCCCGTCTCGACGTGGACTTCCCCCAGGTCGTGCGCCTCGACAAACACGTCGAGATGACGCGCGAGACGCGTCGCAAACTTGCCATGTGGGCGGCCAACGGGACTCATATGCCGCAGTTCCCCCCTCACCAACTCATACCGCTCGCCGTCCGATAGACACGCCAGGTCATCGGCCGTTACTAGCGTCTGGACTGTCATCGCTTACTCCTCGGGTCGGCACCTTCCTTGCTCACCATCTTGTTGAACACATAGCATACGAACGCGCCATCGAAAGTCAAGATGACTTCAGGAGGGGGCATGACTGCAGAAGCCGAGGTTCAGGTCTGGGACGTCTGGTTTCCGGAAGCCGCCGCCACCGGCATGCCGTTCGCGCGCGGCCGGCTCGACGCCACCGATGTCTTGCTGCTCCACGCGGCGCCCGCCACCATTGACGTGACCGTGCGCTCAGACGACGGGCAGGTGTTGGCGCAGGGCAAGGGGCTGAAGCAGACTGCCGACCGGCCCATGCTGCGCCTGACCCGCCGCGGCGACACAATAGCGCGCGAGGACGTCTGGCCGACAGAGGCTGACCTGGGGCGGCCCGTCCTCCTGCCCGGTGGCGAGGTGGGCATCCTGCGGTCGTGGTGGAACGCTGAGGACGGCAG
>CAZLBQ010000066.1:0-17248 GCA_964557745.1 uncultured Anaerolineales bacterium | reverse complement strand
GTCTTGCCGATGCCACCCAGGCCGTGCAGGGCCTGGACCGCGACCGTCTGGCCCCCGGCGAGCGCCTGCGCCAGGGCGGCCAGGAGGTCGGCGCGGCCCGTGAAGATCGGGTTGCGCGGCGGCAGGTTGCGAATAGGGGTTAGGGGCTGGGGGCTAGGGGCTGGGGGCCAGACGCTCGTCTGCCAGGCGCTGGTGTCGAGGTCCGGGCGGTGCTGGCTGGCCCAGGCGTGGAGATCGCCCAGCCGCTCGCGGCGGTGCAGGTACTCGACGAGGCTCGCGGCGAACACGGGCTTGGTGTCGCCCGCCAGGTCGTCCTTGTCGATACCCAGGTCGTGGGCGAGCGTCCGCAGCTCGTCGAGACTGCAGCGGTCGGTGAGGGTGGCGCGGATGGCCGGGCGGTTCCAGGTGGGCATGGGTATCGTAAAACGTAATGCGTGAGACGAGTTGCAGGCGCCAGGTGGATAAGGGGAGGATAGCACAGAGGGGACGAAAGGTCAAGCGGTAGCGGGAAGGCACATAGGGGCGGGAGACAAGCGAACGGGGAGAGGCTTGGTGTAAACCTCTCCCCGTTGTTTATGTTAGTGGCGTTTAGTAGTTGCCGCTGTTGGAGGTGTAGAAGCTCGTCGTCTGGTTGTACTTGTCGCGGGCGAAGTGGTAGCTGCGCCCGTAGTACCAGTCCAGGAAGCTGTCCACGTAGTGCCAGGTGTAGGTCACCCAGGAGACGTTGAGGTAGTTAGCCGCGCCCCAGTTGGTGCAGGTGTTGAAGCTGTGCTTGCAGGCGTAGGTCGAGACGTACAGTTGCGGCTGGACGATGTTGGACTGGGTCTTGCCCTGGACATAGACGTTGCTGTTGGGCGTGCCCTGGAAGATGAAGGTGCGGCCGGAGATGGTGCCGTAGAGGTTGATGCCCTCGGTGCTGGCGCCCTTCTGAGCGGTTGGGTTGCCGAGCGTCACGGTCTTGCTGGCCTCGGCGCTGTCATTGTTCATCACAGGAGCGGGGATGGTCTTGGCATCGCCGACATGGGCGGTATCGGAGCCAGCGGCCTGACCGAGAGGGGCCGTGATAACGGGCTGCTTGCCAGCAGGAGCCTTGTCCTTACCACCATCCGCGGAGGCGGGCACGACAGCGATCAGAGCGACGAGCAGGGCCAGGGCGAGGGTCAGGAGGCGGGTGTTCATCGGAAGGTCCTTTCGTGGGTGGTCCGCTGAGCGGAGGGTGGTGGGTGGGTCTGATGGTTCTATGATACCGGAGAACGGCGCGCGCCGCCGTGAAGTGACTCACGACTGCGCTGTGAACTTTGTCACACGCGGCGTCACCCCGTTCGCCCCCCAGCCGCCTCTGTGCTACAATCTCCGTCACCTCCGCGACAGGCAAGCCCACGTTACCCACGGGAGACTCACGATGGTTCTACTGTTGAAGCTCCTTCACATCGTCGTGGCGATTGGCTTCGTGGCCGGCATCATCGGCCGCACCTTCGCCATGTCGCAGGCCCGCCGCACCCCCGACCTCCACGCCCTCGATAGCCTCGTCCAGTTGGGCGGCCGCTTCGACCAGATCCTCGTCATTCCCTGCTCCAACGCCGTCCTCCCCCTGGGCATCCTCACCGCTTGGGCCGAGGGCTGGCCTGGCTGGGGACTGCTGCCCAGCCGTGGTTCGCTCTGGCTGTTCGTCTCCCTGCTGCTGGCGCTGTCCCTCATCCCCATCGTCTTCCTGATCTTCCTACCCCGTGGCCGCGTCTTCGACGCCGCGCTGAAAGACGCGCTGGCGCGCGGCGAGATCACGCCCGACCTACAGCAAGCCTTCGCCAACCGCGCCGTGCACAACGCCCATATCTACGAGGCCGTGGCGCTCGCCATCATCGTGATCCTGATGGTCGTCAAGCCCTTCTGATGGTGGCCGCTACCCCCCGTCCCATCCGCCTCCTCCCGTGGAGCGCCGAGCCAGGCGATGTCCAACTCGCGCGGGGCCTGGCGATGCTGGCCGGCCTCGACGAGACGCGGCAGCCCGCCCTGCGCTGGTACGACGTCGCCCCGCCCGCCCTCATCCTGGGCAGCTCGCAGCGCGCCGACGACGTCAACGCCGCCGCGTGCGCCGCGCAGGGCATCCCCCTCTACCGTCGCGCCAGCGGTGGTGGGGCCGTCCTCAACGCCGCCATGCTCTCCCTCGACATCGCCCTCCCGCCGGGCGACCCCCTCAACGTGGACGACGTGACGCGGTCCTACGAGTGGCAGGGCGAGCTGTGGGCGCGCGCCCTGCAAGGCCTGGGCATCGCCGCCCGCGTCGTCGGCATCCCGGAGGCCCGCGCCAACGTCCAGGCCCTGCCGCCGCTCCTCAAGCGCGTGTGCTTCGCGGGCTGGTCCCCCTACGAAGTTCTCGTCGGCGACGCCAAGCTGGTCGGGCTGGCGCAGCGCCGCCGTCGCGGGGCCGCCCTCCTCCAGGCCGGTCTCTACACCCACTGGCGGCCCGCGCGCACCGCCGAACTCGTCGCCCGCACCGACGCCGAGCGCCGCATGCTGGACACCGAGTTGGCCTGGCGTGTGGCTGGCCTGAATACCGTCCGCCCGGCAGTGAGCGCCGAGGCCGTGCAGCGGGCGGTGGAGGCCGAACTGACCCGCCTGGGCCTCGTCGTGACGCCCTCCGCCTGGACGCCCGGCGAGGAGGCGGCGACGGAGGCGGCTCTCGCCACCCTGCGGCCGGTGTGACACCTGCCTGATGCTCATATCCACCTCCTGGCGCTTCCCTTGCCCAACCACCAGGGCTGCGCCCAAGCGGGGGGGTTCAGGCCCCCGTTCTCGTTGGTCCACGAGTTCGCGCAGTGGGGACTGCGGTCTGACCGCCGCGTGGCAGGGAGTATGCTCCGCGAGGGGAGATGCAGGATAACTTCTCAAATCGACCCCCTCCCCCTGGGGGTGGGGTAAGAAACGAGGATCGCTGGCGTCCTACGACTACAGTTTCTATAATTGTCTGTGAATCTCTTTGTCCCTGAGCGGACTCCTGGAAGGGAGCCTAGCCGATGTCGCAACGCATCGAATTCCCTGTGACCGGCATGACGTGCGCCTCGTGCGTGCGCCGCATTGAAAAAACGTTGACGAAGGTGCCCGGCGTGGCCGAGGCCAGCGTCAATCTGGCGACCGAGAAGGCCCGCGTCGACTACGACCCGGCCCTCGTGTCGGTGGACCAGTTGCGCCAGGCCGTCGAGAAGGCGGGCTATGGCGTGCGCGACATGCCCATGCCGACCGCCGACGACCGACCGCCGATGGCTGACCACTCGCCCGTGGCCCCCAGCCCCTGGCCCCTGGCCCCTGGTCCCTGGTCCCTGCCCCCTCGCCCCCAGCCCCTGGCCCCTGTTGCCGGCGACGTCACGCTGCCTATCGAGGGCATGACGTGCGCGTCGTGTGTGCGCCGCGTGGAGAAAGCCTTGACCAAGGTGCCGGGCGTCACGGAGGCCAGCGTCAACCTGGCGACCGAGAAGGCCCACGTCGTCTTCGACCCCGCCCAGGCCAATCTCGACCTGCTCAACGCCGCCGTCGAGAAGGCGGGCTACAAGGTCGGGCCGGTCAGCGACGATGGACGACAGACGATGGACCATCAGCCATCAGCCATCAGCCATCAGCCATCAGCCATTAGCCACCAGCCGTCGGCGGTCGGTCGTCCCGCGGCGCCGGTCGACGCCCACGAGTTGGCCCGCCAGCGCGAGATCGACGAGCTGAAGCGCAAGTCGCTGGTCAGTCTGACTGTCGGCGTCGTCATGATGCTGCTCATGTACCTGCCCCTCGGCATCGACATGACGCTCATCGCGCCCCTGATGCTCATCGCTGCCACCATCGTCCAGTTCTGGGCGGGCCGCGTCTTCTACCAGGCCGCCTGGGCGTCGGCGAAGCACGGCGGCACCAACATGAATACCCTCGTCGCCGTCGGCACCAGCGTCGCCTACGGCTACAGCGCGTTCGTCACCCTGTGGCCGACGCTCGCCGCGCGCTGGGGCTTCCCTTACCACCTGTACTACGAGACGGCGGTCATCATCATCGCCCTCATCCTCATGGGGCGCTGGCTGGAAGCGCGGGCCAAGAAGCAGACCGGCGCGGCCATCAAGGCCCTGATGGGTTTGCAGGCGCGCACCGCGCGTGTCGTCCGCAACGGCGTCGAGCAAGACATCCCCATCGAGGCTGTCCAGGTGGGCGACCTGGTCCGCGTCCGCCCCGGCGAGAAGGTGCCCGTCGACGGCGTCATCCGCGAAGGCCGCTCGGCTCTCGACGAGAGCATGCTGACCGGCGAGAGCCTGCCCGTGGACAAGGCGCCTGGGGACCAGGTCATCGGCGCGACGCTCAACAAGACGGGGAGCTTCGTGTTCCAGGCCACCAAGGTGGGCAAGGACACGACGCTGGCTCAGATCGTGCGGCTGGTCGAGGACGCGCAAGGCTCGAAAGCGCCCATGCAGCGCCTGGCCGACACCATCTCCGGCTACTTCGTGCCGGCCATCCTCATCCTGGCCGCGCTGACCTTTGTCGGCTGGCTGATCTTCGGCCCCGAGCCGAAGCTGACCCTGGCGCTGACGGCGGCCATCGCCGTCCTCATCATCGCCTGTCCGTGCGCCCTCGGTCTGGCGACCCCGACGGCCATCATGGTCGGCACGGGGAAGGCTGCCGAGAATGGGGTTCTCATTCGCGGCGGCGAGGCTCTGGAAGGGGCGCGCCGCATCAACACCATCGTGTTGGACAAGACGGGCACCCTGACGCGCGGCAAGCCCACCGTGGTCGACATCGTCACCCGCGACGGGGACCCACTGTCCGGGGTTGAACCTTCAACCTTCAACCTTCAACCTTCGACTCTTCTCCGTCTCGCCGCCGCCGCTGAGGTTGGGTCCGAGCACCCGCTGGGTGAGGCCATTGTCGCCCGCGCCCGCGAGCTAGGGCTGGACCTACCCAAGACCGAGCGCTTCCAGTCCATCACCGGCAAGGGCATCCAGGCGACGATTGAGGGGCGTGACGTTCTCCTGGGCAACCAGGCGCTCATGCAGCAGCAAGGCGTCGCCCTCGACGGGCTGGTGGAGCGCGCTGAGGGGCTGGCTCGCCAGGGCGCGACGCCCATGTACGTCGCCGTCGACGGCCAGGGTGCGGGCCTCATCGCCGTTGCCGACACCCTCAAGCCCGAGTCGAAGGATGCCGTCGCGCAGTTGAAGGCGCTGGGGCTGGACGTGTGGATGCTGACGGGCGACAACCGCGCAACCGCTGAAGCCATCGCCCGCCAGGCGGGTATCGACCACGTGCTGGCCGAGGTGCTGCCCGAGCAGAAGTCCGACAAGGTCAAGGCGCTGCAAGCCGAGGGCCGCATCGTCGCCATGGTCGGCGACGGCATCAACGACGCGCCCGCCCTGGCCCAGGCCGACCTGGGCATCGCCATCGGCACCGGCACGGACGTCGCCATGGCCGCGTCGGACATCACCTTGATCGGCGGCGACCTGCGCACCATCGTCACGGCCATTGCCCTGTCGCGCAAGACGGTCGGCGTCATCAAGCAGGGGCTGTTCTGGGCCTTTGGCTACAACATCGTCCTGATCCCCGTCGCCATGGGCCTGCTGTACCCCTTCACGGGCACGCTCTTGAACCCGGTGCTGGCGGCGGCGGCTATGGCCATGAGCAGCGTGAGCGTCGTCACCAATGCCCTGCGCCTGCGCGGCTTCCAGCGCCCCGCCACCGCCGAGGCCATCCTGCACCCGCCGCTCGCGGAGCGCGTGCGCGAGGTGGCCTATCTGGGCGGCATCGCCCTGTTTGCCATCGTCGTCGGCGCCCTCTCGCTGCGCCTGGCGCAGCCCGAGCACGCGGAGGCTATGCCTAACATGAGCCAAACCTCGGCTATCCCGGCCGCCGAGGCGGGCGTCCAGGCTCAGGTTGTCGCCCCCGACGTCATCACGCCGCGCAGCCCGGTGACGCTGGGCTACCAACTCAGCGACCGCCAGAGCGGCGCGCCGCTGACCGATCTCGTCGTCAGCCACGAAGCCATCATGCACCTCATCGCCGTCAGCCGTGACCTGACGCAGTTCCAGCACATCCACCCGACGGCGACGGGCAACCCTGGCGAGTACGCCGTCCAGACCCAGTTCACGACGCCCGGCACGTACATCCTGTACAACGAGTTCACCCGCGCCGGCGGCCAGGACGTCGTCCAGCGCGACGAAGTGACCGTCGGCGCGCCCACCGCCGCGCCCGCCCAGCTGCGCGAGGACAGCGCGCCCAAGCTGTTCGACCACGCCCGTGTCTCCTTGCAGGGCGCCGACCGCGTCCGCGCCGCTCAATCGGCGCGCCTGGTCTTCCGCCTGGATGACCCGGCGACGGGCCAGCCGGTCCATACCTTGCAGCCCTACCTGGGTGAAGCCGCCCACATCGTGATCATGAGCGAGGACGCGCAGACCTTCGCCCACACCCACGGCGCGCCTGTCCAGGAGGCTGGTATCTTCGGCACTAGCAGCAGTCAGATGGGCCAGGGGGGCGACGGCCACGGCCAGGGCGCCATGTCGGGCGTGACCTACGGGCCGGAGATTGCGTTCTCGTACACGTTCCCGGCGCCGGGCCTGTACAAGGTTTGGGGCCAGTTCAAGGCCGACGACGGCCACGTCCTGACCGCCGATTTCGTCGTCCGCGTCCAGTAACGACGACCAATGACCAACGACCAGTAACGAACGAAAGGACTTCATCATGGCTAAGGTCATCCTCAACGTCCCTGACATCTCGTGCGAGCACTGCGTACGGACCGTCACCCAGACGCTCACCCCCATCCAGGGCGTGCGCACCGTCGCCGTCGACCTCCCGACCAAGCGGGTCAACGTCGACTACGACGAGCGCCTCGTCTCCGTCGAGCGCATGGCGGACGCGCTCCAGGAGGAGGACTATCCCGTGGCGTCGTCGCAGCCCGCTTGAACCGAGCATCGCACGGCGGCGCGGAGATTGCTTGTACCAGGTCATGACCTTGACTTCTGGCATACAGACCAGACAGGAGAACGTCCTCTGTCACGTCTTGCATAAGGAGAATACCAATGGCAACGACCGGTACGGCAATCGATCCGGTGTGCGGGATGAACGTGGAGATGGCGACGGCCCGGCACAAGAGCGAGTACAAAGGTACAACCTACTACTTCTGCTCGCCCGGTTGTAAGCGCAGCTTCGACGCCGACCCCCAGCAGTACATCTCGATCAGCGACGAGAGCGCCGGCAGCGCAACCAGCGCCTAAGGGCCTTTTGAACATGGGGGAGCCGAACAAGCGGCGGTTGGGTGAGACTGTCTCACCCAACCGCCGCTTTGCTTGGCAGGACTCAGGTTTCCCTCAGCTTTCCCTCAGGTGGGCGACAGCATCTCCCGCTATACTGACTGGCGGCGTATGGATTGTCACGAAGGAGTCTCGCTGATGCGTCAATGGAAAATCATTGGGTTACTACTGCTCGTCGTCGCCGTGCTGGCAGGCTGCTCCGCCTCTCAGACGACCACCCGTCCGCCGCAAGCTGCCCCATCCGCGCCTACCGCGCGTGAGGCGACCGGCGGCGCTGGCGCCTCGCTCGTGGTGGAGCCGCCGGTTGTCGATGCGGGCCGCGTGCCCTACAACCAGCGCGTGGCCGCCGCTTGGACGCTCAAGAACGTCGGCGTCACGCCCGTCCAGATCCGCGACTTTGAACTAGACGTCGTCTCGGGCTGCTGACCACCGCAATTGACCGTCGGTTCGACGGCCTTCAAGCCCGGTCAGGTCCTCACCCTGGCGCCCGGCCAAGCGATCCCAGTCCAGACCTCGTTCGCCATGCCCTCTGGCATGGGCGGCCCCCACCAGTTCGAGTGGACGGTTGTCTCCAACGCCGCCGGCCCGGCCCCTAAATTGGTCGTCAAGGCAGAGTACCCGACCCCATGAGCCTCAAGCCTCAGCATCCTCTCAGCTTTGGTTCAGTTTTGGCTCAGGCTGCAGGGGATAATAGAGGCTAAACAGATTTTGAATTTCATTCCAATCACAAGGAGCCTTTCCCAATGCACGAGAGCATGACCCACTACATGCAGTTGCTGGCCACCAATCAGCCCTGGAACCTCATCATCTTCATGGCCGTTCCCGTCATCCTGGCCGAGTTCATCGCCGTCACCGAGTTGTATATCCTCCTCAAGCAGGATGTTTCCGGTGCGGTCAAGAAGCTCAACAGCATTGCCGGTATCCTGGTCGGCCTCTACTTCTTGGGCATCTTCGGCTACCTGTTCGTCAACGCCGTCGTCCCCCTGACCACGACCGGCCAGTGGCGTGGCCCCGCCGACATCATCGCCGTTGGCTTCTATCTGCTCGGCGTGGTGCCCCTGTTTGGCATTGCCTTGCTCGAGCTAGGCTTCCTGCGCCCCAACCAGACGCCTAAGCAGAAGCTCGCCCTCCACGCCGCCTTTGTTGGCCTGTTCCTGGTCGTCGCCCACATCGCCATGATCTTTGGCATGCTCGACCCGCGCTTGCTGGCCTGACACCTGTCTGGACAAAGCCATAAATGCGACCGGGAGGACATTGTCATGGACAAGTCCTCCCGGTTCGTTTTTACGGTCAGCGCGCCTATGAGCATGGTAAAGCCACATCCACCGTTGTGCCTCGGCCAATTTCGCTGCGTAGGTCAATCTCACCGCCATGCTGCTCGACAATCCACTTCGCAATCGGCAGGCCCAGCCCTGTCCCGCCTGGGTCGCGCGCCCGTGACTGGTCGGCGCGGTAGAACCGCTCGAACACGTGGGGCAGGGCATCTGCCGCGATGCCAATGCCGGTGTCCTCGATACGAACGTGGGCGCGCGTCGCGTTGTGGCAGAGATGGACTGTAACCGTCCCCCGCGGCGACGTATACTTGAAGGCGTTGTCTAGCAGGATGACCAGCAGTTGGGTGAGACGGTCCTTGTCCCCCGTCACCTGGACCGGCTCAAAAGTCGCCAGATTGACGGCTTGCCCCCGTGCCAGCGGCCGCGCCGCGCTCATGGCTTCCAGCACGACGGCGTCCAGGTCTACTACCTCGCGCTTGAGCGTCACGCCGCTGTCGGCGCGGGCCAGCGCCAGCAGGTCGGCCACCAGGCGTGTCAACCGCGCCGCCTCGCGCTCCGCTTCCGCCAGCGCCTCGGCGCGCTCGTCCGCCGCCATGCTTGGCTGTCGCCGCAGCAGTTCCAGATTGCCCTGGATCGCCGTGAGCGGGGTGCGCAGCTCGTGCGACGCGTCGGCGACGAAGCGCTGTTGCGCCCGCGACGACTCTTCCAGGCTCGCCAGCATCTCGTTAAACGTCTCAGCCAGCCGTCCTAGCTCGTCGGGCTGCGGCGGCGTCGGCACACGCCGCGACAGGTCGCGGCCCTGCTCGATGGCCCGCGCCGTGTAGACGAGGTCGTCAACCGGGCGGAGCGCCTGACCGGCAATCGCCCAACTCCCCAGCAATGCGGCCAGCCAGCCGGTGATGCCGATAACAAGCAACAGCACTCGCAGCCGCGCCACCGACTCATCTAGCCGTCCCAGTGGCGCAATGGCTTCGACGTAGCCCCGGATCTGCCCGCTCTGCCCGAGTGGTACTACGTAAGTGCGCCAGCGTTGATCGGGCGTCTGGAGCAGCCCAAACGCGCCGACTTCCGGCTGTGGCGGTGGTCCGGCGACGGACGGGACGAGTCCGGCCATGACATCGAAGGGGGCGCCGGCCGGGGAGGCCAGGACGGCACGAGGGTCCACGTTCGGCAGGGGCGCCATCCCGCTTGACTTCTCCAACGACCGACCCGCCGCGTCGTACAGCCGCAGCGACACCTCCAGCCCGCCGCTGCCCTCGACAAGGTGCGGCTCGGCCATGGTAGCCGCCTCGGCCGCCGCGTGGCCGACACTCGTTACCAGCGCCCGGTCCATGTCATCGTAGTGGGCGCGGGTGTGGAACGCGTAGCTCAGCAGCGTGACCAGGAGCAGCACGAGGGCGAACAGCGAGCCGTACCAGAGCGCCAGCCGCAGCCGGATCGACACGGCTTACTCCTCGCGCAGGGCGTACCCCGCCCCGTAGACCGTCTGGATCAAGCGAGCCTCGCCCGCCGCCTCCAGCTTCTGCCTGAGTTGCTTGACGTAAACTTCGACCACATTGCCGTTGCCGCCGAAATCATAGCCCCACACCCGTTCCAGCAGGACTTCCTTGTCCAGCACCTGACGCGGGTGGCGTAGGAACATCTCCAGCAGCTTGAACTCGACACTCGTTAGGCTAATCTCGCGTCCGCCCCGCCGCGCCAGCCGCTCCCCCGTGTCCAGGCTCAAATCGGCATAGCGCAGCACGGGCGGCTGCTCGGCCTGCTGACGGCGCAGCAAGGCTCGCACCCGCGCCAGGAGTACCTCGAAGGTGAACGGCTTGACGACATAATCATCCGCGCCGCTCTCCAGCCCGGCTACCTGGTCGGCGGGCGCATCGCGGGCGGTTAAGAGCAAAACGGGCAGCCGCTCATCCGCTGCCCGTACCCGCCGCAGCACGTCCAGTCCGCTCATGCCCGGCATCATAATATCCAGGATCATTAAGTCCGGCGCCTGCTCCCGTACCTTGGCCAGACCTGCCTCGCCCGTGCTCGCCGTCTCGACTTGAAAGCCCTCGTACCCCAGCCCCCGCTTCAGGAGGCTCGTCACCGCCGGATCATCATCAATGACCAACACTCGCTGCACGCGCTAACCCCTCGCTTTGTCCTAGCACTCTACTTGGCTGACCTGTCTCACAGCCAGCACTGCATCTCCATAAACCCCAGCCAGCCGCGAATGTCGTCCACCGTCGGCGCGGGCGGGCCGTCCTCTGGGCGGTACGCCCACACCAGCCGCGCCGCTCGCGTCGTGACGAACACGGCCACGCTGGGCGTCGCCTCCGTCGCCACGCCCAGCGCGGCATGCACACCCCCGTCCGTGTCGGCCAGGACGGGGAAGGGCAGGCCGTACATCTGCTGCAGCGCCACCGCCGCGCTCGACGGCCCCGCCACGACGACGAGAGGCTGCGCCGCGTCCTCAGCCAGCCGCTCCACCTGCGCCGCCAGCCCACCCAGCAGCCCTTCAATGGCCGCGTTCAGGCCGTGCACGAGCACCAGCACCACGTTGCGCCGCTGTCGATAGTCCGACAGCCGCACCCGCCGCCCGTCCACGTCCACCAGGCTAAAGTCGGGGAGGACCTGCCCCGCCCCGATGCGCTCGCCCGTCGCGTTCATGCCACCCTCCTCCGCGTCGTGCCGCCTCACGGGAGCGGGGCCAGCCGCGCCTCGAAGTCCCGAATCTCGTGCGGTATCCGCAACTGAAAGCGGTGCAGGCTGGGCACGGGGCACACCAGGTTGAAGTCGAGAATCTTGCGGTTGATCTGGACCGCCTGCTTCTCGTAGCGGCTGATGAGCGTCGCCTGCGCGTGCTCCATCACCTGCTGGCGGGCCGCCCGCTCCTTCTCCGCCAGGCTCGGCAGCGCCTCGACCTGCTCGTTGTGCCACGCCACGTGGCGGTCCAGCATCCGCTGCGCCTCGTCCAGCAGCTTCCGAATCTCCTGGTCGCGCTCGATCCAGTCGGGGACATAGCCCGCGTTCGCCATCGCCTTGTAGGCCATCTCCCAGTCGCCCGCGTGCGGGTTGCCGCGTAAGTCGAGGGGCTTGCCCTTGCCGCGCAGGTTGTCGAAGTCGCCGCGCTCCTGGGCCTCCGTCACCTGCTCCTCGACCTTGTCCAGCCACTTCTTCTCGCGGCTCGGCTGGTCGTCTGCCGGCGTCCGGAACTGCGGCGGAATCGGATTGTACTCTGCCATCCAACACTCCCGGTTACGTATTCGCACTGACTAAGGCTATGCCTGGAATTTGATGCGACAGAGCCTTGCTCACTTACCCAACCACAACGTCTCGTAGACCGCCCGCTCCTCGGCGTCGGTCACGCCCGCGCTACCTGCCCATCCACCGCGCTCAGCAACCCGTACAGGACACGGTTGACGGGCGTCGGGATGCCATACTGCTCGCCCAGCCGCACGACGGCCCCCGCGAACGCCTCGTTCTCGAGCCGTCGCCCATTCTCCACATCCCCCAGCATCGACGACTTCATCTCGGCCGGCAAGCCTTGCATAAACGCCAACCGCTCCTCGACGATGCCCTCGGGCAGCCGCACCCCCTTCGCCCGCGCGACAGCCCCAATCTCGCGCAGGGCGTCGGTCAGGAGGGCCAGCGTGGCAGGAGTGTCGCGCAAGGGGCCAATGGGCAGGCGCGTGATGGCCGTCAGGCTGCCCTGGACGGCGATGAACATGAACTTGGTCCAGATGTCGCGCTCGATGTCGTCGGACACTTCCACCTGGATATGGGCGTCCTTGAGGGCATCGACGACGCGGCGCAGGCGGGGGGACGACTGGCGGTTGACCTCGCCCAGGACGACGCGGGCGAAGGGGCTGACGTGCCGCACCTGGCCCGGCGCGGCCAGTTCCGCCGAGATGTACGTTACCCCGCCGAGCATCCGCTCCATCCCGACCACCGCCCCGCACCGCTCGGCGGCGTCCACACCGTTCTGGAGCGAGACGACCGTCGTGTCCGGCCCGACCAGCCCCCGCAGGCTGCCCACCGCCTCGTCCGTCGCGTAGGTCTTGACGCTGACGATGACGAGATCGACGTGGCCGACTGACGCGGGCTTGTCCGTGGCGTTCACATGCGGTCGCGCGAAGTCACCATGCGTGCTCTGCACGCGTAGCCCGCGCTCGCGCAGCGCCGCCAGGTTCGCCCCACGGGCGATGAACGTCACCTCCTCGCCCGCCTCCGCCAGCCGCCCGCCGTAGTACCCGCCCACCCCGCCCGCGCCCAGAACCGCGATCTTCATCCTTCGTCCCTCATCCTTCCTCCTTGTTGACTCAGACTCCGGGCACCACGCTGGGGAACATCTTGTGCGGGTTGCACAGCGCCGCCGGGTCGAACGCCCGCTTGACCCGCGCCATCGCCTCCAGCGTCGCCTCATCAAATAGCAGCGCCATGTCCTCCCGCTTCTCGATGCCGACGCCGTGCTCCCCCGTAATCGTCCCGCCCGCGTCGATGCACACCTTCTGCATCTCGCTCGACGCCTTGAGCACGCGCGCCGTCTCGTCGGGGTCGCGCATGTCGAACACGATGTTGGGGTGCAGGTTGCCGTCGCCGGCGTGGAACATGCTCGCCAGGGTCAGGCCGTACTTGTCGGCGATGGCGTAGACCTGTTCCAGCACGTCCGGCAGCCTCGTGCGCGGCACCGTCCCGTCGGCGATATAGCAGTTGGGGCGCAGCTTGGCCATCGCCCCGAACGCGTTGCGGCGCGCCACCCACAGCTTCTCGCGCTCGGCCTCGTCGCGCGCCACCTGGACCTGGCTGGCGCAGTTGACCTGGCAGATGCCCACAATCTCCTCGGTCTGGCGGTCCATCCCCTGCGGCGGCCCCTGCAACTCAATCAGCAGCAGCGCCTCGACGTCCGTCGGCAGGCCAATCTTGATGGCGTTCTCCGTCACCTGGAGCGCCGGGCGGTCCATCATCTCCAACGCCGCCGGAATGATCCCCCGCGCGATGATGTCCGACACCGCCTGCGCCCCGTCGCGCAGCTTCGGGAACGCTGCCGTCATCGTCTTGTGCGCCTCCGGCAGCGGGGTCAGCCGCACCGTGATCTGCGTCACCACCCCCAGCGTGCCCTCCGCGCCGACGAACAAGCCAACCAGGTCGTAGCCGGGGCTGTCCGGCGCTTTGCCCCCCAGTTGGACCACCTTGCCACTGGGTAGCACCACCTCCAGCCCCACGACGTGGTTGGTCGTCACGCCGTACTTGAGGCAGAACGGCCCGCCGGCGTTGTTGGCGATGTTCCCGCCCAGTGTGCTGACCTTCTGCGACGACGGGTCCGGCGCGTAGATCAGGCCAAATGGCGCGGCGGCGGTCTTCAACTGGAGATTGACGACGCCAGGCTCGACGACCGCGCGGCGGTTCGGCACGTCACGGTCCAGGATGCGGTTCATCTTGGACATGGCGATAACGATACCGCCCTCTGGCGGCACCGCCCCGCCGGCCAGCCCCGTCCCCGCCCCGCGTACCACGTAGGGCATGCCGGTCCGGTTCGCCAGTTGCACCAGCCGCGCCACCTGCTCCGTCGCCGTCGGGAACACGACCACGCCCGGCGTGCTGCGGAAGATCGTCGCGTCGTACTCGTAGGCGAGCAGGTCCGCCGCCCGGTGCAGCGTGTTCTCCTTGCCAAAGATGCCTTCCAGTTCGCGGATCAGGTCCAGGCTCATCATACGTCCCTCGCAGTATCAGCCAGCAGCCGCGCGATTTTGGTCTCCAGGTCGGGTAAGTCCCGCTGCATAAGAACGACTTCGTCTTTCAAAACGGTCTCTTTGATGCGAGGATGGAGTGAGCGGTAGGTCACAACATCGACCTGGCGCGCCAGCGTGTCTTCCAGGTCCAGCTTCAGGTCCACCAGGTCCAGCAGGCTCTTCGACGCAGGCAAATCAACGAGAATGTCGATATCACTGTCTTGTCCGGCTTCGCCTCGCGCGTAGGAGCCGAAGAGCGAGGCACGCTGGACATCATGCTTCCTCAGAATCGACACAATCACCGCCACCATACTTTCCGACAGCATCGCCTCAACTCTCCCGTACCGCCATCACCCGTAAGCGGACGTAGTCGGCGACCCACGTTCCGTCTCTCACCAACCTGGGCCGCAGCGTCGTCTCCACCTGCCGCACCACCGCCTCGCGCTCGTCGTCCGTCAGGCCCGCCAGGAAGTCCTGCGCGAACATGCCGAGCCAGCGCCGCATCCCCTCCTCACCGCCCTCGACCAGCGTGGGCCGGTCGAAGTGCAGCGCCAGCGTCACCCGAAAGCCCTGCCGCTCCAGCAGCGTGGCGAACTCCGCCAGGCTGGGGAACGTCCACGGGTTGATCTGTTCCGGCTGCTCGACGCCGATGCCACGCAGCGCCGCGTAGAGCGCGTCGAGAATGGCGGCGATATTACCCTTGCCGCCCAGTTCCGCCACGAAGCGTCCGCCGGGCTTCAACGCGTCCCACACGCACGCCACGACCTGCTCGTGACGCGGCATCCAGTGAATGGCCGCGCTGGAGAACACCGCGTCGAACGGCGCGTCGACCTGGAAGTCCATCCCATCGCCGACGCGGAAGCTGAGGTGCGGATAGTTCTTGTGGGCCACGCGAATCATGTCCGGGTCGCTGTCGAGGCCCACGACCTCCGCCCCCTGCTGCGTGATCTGCGCCGTCAGATGCCCCGTCCCGCAGCCCAGGTCCAGGATGCGCTCCCCCGGCTGCGCGTCGAGCAACTCCACCACGCCCAGTCCGTGCTTCCAGACGTACGAGTGCTGGCTGTCGTAGGCAGCCGCATTCCAGGCTAGAGAACTCATGACAACCTATTCTACGGCATGACGCCACACAGACCGATATGGATGACAGTAAAATGGCTTTCAGCAGCGAGCCGGCGATTGGAAGTCCCGGCGGGCGGGCCTGCGGCCGAGTGTCGGCCTACGCCGACGCCTTGACGCGGACCAAGAGGGCGTCCGCCTGCGCGGACGCCCGGCGCGGAGCGCCCCTCAGGCCCGACCTCGGTCGGAGCGAGGTCGGTTTGGCCGTGCGAGCAGTAATGTATTCTCGCCAATCCATGCTAACCTCTCCTCCCTCGTGGCTCCACCCCTATTGTGCCACCGGCTGGCGAAATCGACAAACAGCTAGACCGGCGGGCGCGCCCGTGCTATCATAGGGGCCAGTGAACAGGGGCCAGGGGGCAGGGGCCAGCTGTCAGTGGTCAGTAGACAGCCGTCAGCCGTCAGTCGTCAGCCGTCAGTGGTCAGCGGTCAGTGGTCATCCGTCATCCGTCATTGGTCACCGGTCAGCCGTCGGCGGTCGGCGGTCGTCGAGAGGAGCGAATCCATGCGCATCGTCAAGATGGGGCGCACCGGGCTAAAGGTCAGCGAGATCTGCCTGGGCACCATGACCTTCGGCAACCAGGCCGACGAAGCGACCGCCTTTGCCATCATGGACACGGCCGCCGAGGGCGGCGTCACCTTCATCGACACCGCCGACGTCTACCCCCTCGGCGGCAACGCCCAGACCTGGGGCCGCACCGAGGAAATCGTCGGCCAGTGGCTCAAGGGCAAGCGCGACCGCTTCGTCCTGGCGACCAAGTGCCGCGGGCGCGTCGGACCCGAGCCAAACTACGAGGGCCTCTCGCGCAAGCACATCCTCAAAGCGTGCGACGACTCCCTGCGCCGCCTCCAGACCGACTATATCGACCTCTATCACACCCCCTCGCCCGACCCCGACACCCCCATCGACGAGACGCTGCGCGCCCTCGATGACCTCGTCCGCGCCGGCAAGGTCCGCTACATCGGCTGCTCCAACTACCAGGCCTGGGAACTGGCCAAGGCCCTCTGGACCAGCGACAAGCTCGGCCTGGCCCGCTTCGACTGCGACCAGCCGCGCTACAACATCCTCTTCCGCATGCTCGAGGACGAAATCCTGCCCCTGTGCCGCGACCAGGGCATTGGCGTCATCGCCTACAACCCCCTGGCGGGCGGCTTCCTCACCGGCCGCTACCAGCCCGGCCAGGCCCCTGAAGCGGGCACGCGCTTCACCCTGGGCGGCCACGCCGGCCCGACCTACCGCGCCCGCTACTGGCAGGCCGCCATGTTCGAGGCCGTCGAGGAGTTGCGCAGCTTCTTCAGCGCCCGCCACCGCTCCCTCACCCACGTCGCCATCGCCTGGGTCCTCCAGCAGCCCGGCATCACCTCGGCCATCGTCGGCGCCAGCCGCCCCGAGCAGCTCGCCGACAGCCTCCAGGCCGTCGGCCAGACCCTCGACGACGAAGAGCTGGCCTTCGCCAATGCCGTCTGGTACAAGCTGCCGCGGGCCGACAACCCGGCCCTCGCCCGGCGGTAAGTGGTGCGTCTCGTCGGTCGGCTGGCCCTGGCGCTGCTCGTCGCGGCGGCGCTCTTTGTCGGTGTCGGCATGTGGGAAGCCCAACGCCTGGCGACACCCACCCCGCCGACGGCTATCCCGCTGTTCCCGTCCCCCGTCGGGGGCTATCCGCTTCCCGCCCCGGAGACCGCCACCCCCGTCCGCTACCCCCCGCCCCCCCCCCCCCCCCCCCCCCACCCCCCCCCCCCACCCCCCCCCACCCCCCCCCCCCCCCCCCCCCCCCCCCCCCCCCCCCCCCCACCCCTCCCCCGCCCCCCCCCCCCCCCCCCCGGGGGGGGGGGCCTTCCACCCTGGCCCCCCCGCAGCGCAAGCTACGAGCATGCCCACTTGTCT
>CAZLBQ010000065.1:0-17254 GCA_964557745.1 uncultured Anaerolineales bacterium | reverse complement strand
CATAGAGGCTGCGGTCCGTGATACATGCCTACTTGGGAAGAGCCTTGTTGAGGCGAGCGGCGCGTTCTTCGATGCGTTGGCGGTGGATGCGATCGGCGCGGAGGATGACGGCGAGATGATGAAGCGCTGCAAGGTCGTCGGGATGCATCAGCGCAATCAGGTTGCTGAGGGGGAGGTCGTCGCCGTGCTCGGTAACGGAGTACAGCGTGATCATAGCGCGCAACTCGTCGGCACTGGGCTCGCGTTCGGCGTACTCAATGGCGAGAAGTTGGGCGCGTGAGAGGCCAAGCGCGTCGGCGGCGCGGGTTTGGGTTAGGCCAGCATAGGTTCGAGCAGTGGCCAGCGCCCGGCCAAGCTTCTCCCAGGTTTCTCGGTTGCGGGCGACTTTCATGCGTGGCACACGGACCACCGGCAGTCTCAGGATGACTATAAGATACCTTTCTGAGCGCGTTTTGTCAAGACCGTGCGATGGGGCACAACGTCCTGCTAGCTCGATCGCCCGCCGCTCAAGCAGCCAGCTAGAGGAGCGAAGCCTGCTCGAAGCCGATTCTCAAATCGTCAGTCGTCCATCCATCCCGAATCCGCCCATTCTGCCGATCCGTGTTCTCTACCCTGCTATGACCGCCAGTTCATCGAGGCGACGCTCGCCCAGCCACGGCGTTCAAGCCGTGGTCTTGCCAAGCCCGGAGCGTCGTCTAAGCGCAAACCGCGCCCTCATCGGCACAGCCTGTCATTGATCAATCGTCAACGCCGAAGCCGCCCATTCCGCGCAGCCGTGTTCTCCCCCCGCCACACAGCCGCCGGGCCAACCTTGCGGCGGCCCGGCGGCAGGTATCAGCTGGCAGGCGGCTGGGATTACGCCACGGCGGGTTGCAGGGCGTGGAGGGCCGGGGTCAAGACTTTGGTCAAGCCTTCCTCGGCCGCGTTCTGCGACGCCCGCATGCGGACGGCGTACGTCACGCTTTCCAGGTCCGCCAGCGCGACGGTGTAGGCCACCAACTGGCCCTGGCGTAGTTGATAGATGTCCCAACTCAGGCCGTTGATGAGGCGGCGCTCGTTGGGCAACATCGCGGCGGGGGCGTCGGCGCGGCCCATGTCGGTGAAGACCGTCTGCGCCGACGTCTGCGGCGGATAAGTCTTGGTGTCCAGCAGGACGGCGCCCGTGGCGAAGGTCAACTGGTACGTGCCGTCGGGGCGTCGCTCCCAACCGATGGGCGCCAGGCCGTCCGCCTGCCCACCTGGGCGGGCCAGGGGCTGAAACTCGATCTCCTCGGGCAGCAGAGGCGCGACGGCGAACGACGTCGGCAGCGGCGCGTGTTTGGCGGCGCGGCGCACCCGCTGGCGCTCCAGCCACTCGATGCGCAGCGGCCCCCGCCAGCGGTCACGGATTTGGAAGACCAGCCCAATCAGCGCCAGCAGGCCGAAGATGGTCTCGTTCGCCAGGAACGGCAGCGCGACGAGGGCGTTGAGGCTGGCGATCATCAGCAGCCCGCCCAGCGCCGCCGAGACGAGGATGACGCCCCAATCGAAGAAGCGCCAGACGAGGAGGGCCGCCAGCAGGCCCATCACCCCCGAGCCGGCCCAGGCGAGGGCGGGCGCGAAGTCGGCCATCTGGGCCAACAGGTGCAGGCTGGCCAGCACGAGGAGGCCGCCAGCGAGGGCGGTCATGAGGCGCGGGATGAAACCGGCGACGAGCGCCAGGACGAGGCCGCTGGCAAGCACGATGAAGGGGCGATAGTCATCGGGCACAGGGCCGAGGAAGCGGGGCGCGACGGCCAGGGCGATAACGAACCCCGCTAGCGCGACAAATACACCCAATAGGCGGCGGCCAAAGAGCAGGCAGGCGAGACCGAGCAGCAGGACGACGTAGGCGAGGATCGCCGTCAGGCTGTTGAAGACCACGGCGATGAGCTGGGGGAGCCAATCGAACACGCGTCACCTCCACTTCAGTGAACAGGACGGCAGGCGGCGGGACAGTCCGTGGGGGGTAGAGGCGGCTAGACCTCCTTTCGTGGCGTCGTGGGCGCGCCGCAAAACAGGCGTGAAGGAAGCGTGTAGAAACCCAGTTTCTATACGCATGAGAACCCCACCGATATTTCACATTCTGGTAGATAATTTGCTACGTTTGGCGTCCGGCCCCCTTCTTGCTACAATTTGCCTAACAAGCGTTTGTTTGCAGGAGGCGTCAGGGTGGAGAACTCGCAGCGGGTCAAGCAAATTCACGGTGTGGCGGCGGCCCTCTTCAGCCGCGATGGCTACCACGGCACGACCATGCGCCAGATCGCCCGCGAGCTAGACCTGCAAGGGGGCTCCCTCTACGCGCACATCGCCGCCAAGGAAGACCTGCTGTGGGGCATCGTCAGCGAGGCCGCCGCGCAGTTCCTGGCCGCGCTGCGTCCCATTGCCGCGAGCGACCTCGGAGCGGCCGACAAGCTGCGCGCCGCGCTGCGGGCCCACGTCGGTGTCGTCGCCGCCAACCTCGACGCCGCGACGGTCTACTTCCACGACTGGAAGTACCTGGGCGCGGAGCGCCGCGCCGTCGTCGTCGCCCAGCGCGACGAGTACGAGGGCCTGTTCCGCGCCATCATCGCCGAGGGCGTCGCCAACCGTGTATTTCGGCCCGACGTCGACGCGGCGTTCGCGGCGCTGCTGGTGCTGTCGGTGGGCAACTGGCTCTACCAGTGGTACCGCCCTCAAGGTCTGCTGGCCCCCGACGACGTCGCCGACCGCTTCACTGACCTGGCTCTAGGCGGCCTATTAGTAGAGAGCGCAACGAGCCTGAACCATTCATACGGGGCTTATGACTTCGTGGCTGCCATTTCTGGCGAAGGGGAAGAGCGATGGATGAGCAAGCGCGGCTAGCCGAGTTTGAGGCGCGGATTGCCGCCGGCGACAAGATCGAGCCAGGCGACTGGATGCCCGACCTGTACCGCCAGCAGTTGATCCGCCTGATCCACCAGCACGCCAACAGCGAGATCATGGGCGCGCTGCCCGAAGGGACGTGGATTCCCTACGCGCCGACGTTCAAGCGCAAGCTGGCGCTGATGGCCAAGGTCCAGGACGAGGTGGGCCACGCCCAACTCCTCTACCGCGCCGCCGAGACGCTGGGCAAGTCGCGCGAGGCGATGGTGGAGGAGCTGCTGGCGGGCAAGTCCAAGTACTCCAACGTCTTCAACTACCCGTGTGAGACGTGGGCCGACATCGGCATCATCGGCTGGCTCATCGACGGCGCGGCCATCATCAACCAGACCCTCATGGCCGAAGGCTCGTACGGGCCCTACGCGCGGGCGCTCAAGCGCATCTGCCTGGAAGAGTCCTTCCACATTAAGCAGGGGTACGACATCGTCGTCACCCTGATGAACGGCACACCCGCCCAGCAGGCGATGGTCCAGGACGCCCTCAACCGCTGGTGGTGGCCCATCATCATGTTCTTCGGCCCCCACGACAAGGACTCGGTCCACACGGCCACGCTCCACAGGTGGGGCGTCAAGCCCCGGACCAACGACGAGCAGCGCCAGGAGTTCCTGCGCAAGTTCGTGCCCAAGATCTTTGAGCTGGGCCTGACCCTGCCCGACCCCGGCCTGTTCATCGACGCCGACGGCGAGGTCCACTTCACCGACCCCGACTGGAACATCTTCTACGCCGTCATCAACGGCGGCGGTCCGATGGGACCAGAGCGGCTGGCCGTGCGGCGGCTGTCGTACCAGGAAGGCGCGTGGGTACGGCGGGCGCTCGAAGGCCGCCCAGTCGCCCTCGTGGCCTAGGGTGGGGCAATGAAAGAGTGGCGCTTCAATCCCTACCACCAGCGCATCGACGAGGCTCTGGAGCAGACCCAGGCCGCGCCGCCCGCCGACACCGAGTGGCAGGTGTGGGAGGTGTTTCAGCAGGTCAAGCGCGGCGAGCACCACCAGCACGTCGGCTCGGTCCACGCCCCCGACGCCGAGCTGGCGCTCCTGCTGGCGAAGGAGGGTTTCGTGCGGCGGGGGCCTTGTGTCAACCTGTGGGTCGTCCCGTCGGCGGCCATTTTCGCCACCGCCTACGACGACGCCGACATCTTCCAGCCGACGTCCGACAAGACCTACCGCGAGGCGGCAGGCTATCGTGGCTTCCGCCAGAAGCGCCAGGGGGTGAAGCGTGGACGTTGACGCGCTGGCGGATTACCTCTTCGCGCTAGCCGACGATGAGCTGGTCATCGGCCATCGGGCGTCGGAGTGGACGGGCCTCGGCCCCATCCTCGAAGAGGACATCGCCTTCTCGTCCATCGCCCAGGACGAGCTTGGCCACGCCCTGACCCTCTACACCCTCCTGGCCGACCTGGGCCTCGGCGACCCCGACGACCTGGCCTTCCTGCGCTCGCCCGACGCCTTCCGCAACGCCCAACTGTGCGAGGCGCCGCGCGGCGACTTCGCCTTCAGCCTGGTGCGCCAGTACCTCTACGACCTGGCCGAGGCGGTCCGCCTGGATGCCCTGACCCAGTCGGGCTATGCGCCACTCGCCCAGGCCGCCGTCAAGATGCGCCAGGAGGAGAAGTACCATCTGATGCACGGGCGGACGTGGCTGCAGAAGCTGGCGCTCGGGAGTGACGAGGCGCGCGCGCGGGTCCAGGCGGCGCTGGATATCGCATATCCGGCGGCGTCCGGACTGTTCGAGCCGCTGGCGCAGGAGGATGGCCTCGTCGGCGCGGGGATCGTCCCATCCTCGGCGCGCCTGCGGGCGCGCTGGCATGAGTTGGCCGACGGCTTCCTGACGAGCGCGGGCTTGACGTTGCCCCCTGGCGAGAGTATGCTAGGCGGGCGGCGCGGCGAGCATACAGAGCATCTAGTCCAGTTGCTCGACGCCATGCAAGCCCTGTATCGGACGGACCCCACGGCGAGTTGGTAGCGAACAATAGACCTGACAGGTCTTGAAGACCTGTCAGGTCTATTAAGCACACTATGGCGGAGGCAGCGATGACACTGACGGCGGACGAGGTGTGGCGGGCGCTGGACGACGTGAAAGACCCCGAGATTCCCATGGTCTCGGTGGTCGAACTGGGCATCGTCCAGAGCGTCGTCGTCACGGATGACCGCGTGCGCGTGGTCATCACGCCCACGTTCACCGGCTGCCCGGCGCTGGGCATGATGCGCGACGGCATCGCCGCGCGGGTCAAGGCGCTGGGCGCTGCCGAGGTCGAGGTGGCCGTCTCCCTCCACCCCGCCTGGACGTCGGACCGCATCGCGCCGTCAGCGCGGGAGAAGATGAGGACGATTGGCCTGGCCCCGCCGCCCAGGCTGGACGGGCGGTTCGACACCGTGCTAGAATTGCAGCCTGTGGTCAAGTGTCCCTTCTGCGGCTCGTGGGACACCGTGCTGGAGAATCCCTTCGGCCCGACCCTGTGCCGCGCCATGCACTACTGCCAAAGCTGTCAACAGCCGTTTGAGGAGTTCAAGCCCCTCTAGCGTGGGAGGCGCGATGGTTCTGACCCAGGACGACGTGCGTGTCCACCAGTGGACCAAAGATGAATACTACCGCATCGCCGCGACGGGCGTCTTCAACGGCAGACATGTTGAACTCATCGAAGGGCAGGTCGTTGACATGAGTCCCATGGGCACGCAGCACATCACCGGCGTGGATTTAACCGAGTTGGCCCTGGAGCGGGCGTTTGGCGCGGGCCATTTTGTGCGCACCCAGGCCCCGCTCGACCTCGGCGATGGCTCGGAGCCTGAGCCGGACGTCATGGTCCTGCGTGGCCACCCGCGCGACTACGCGGCTGCCCACCCGCGAGAGGCAATCCTGATTCTCGAAGTCGCCGACACCTCGCTCGCCTACGACCAGCGCGACAAGGCCAGCCTGTACGCCAAGGCGGGCGGGCCGGATTACTGGGTCCTCAACCTGGGCCAGCGGCGCCTCGAAGTGCGCCGCGACCCGCTTCCCGACAGCACCCAGCCGTTCGGCTACGGCTACCGCTCGACGACCATCTTCACCGAGGCGGACGGCGTCGCGCCGTTGGGCGCGCCCCAGGCCGAGATTCGCGTCGCCGACCTCCTGCCGTAAGAATGCGCGCGGCTCGATAGTCTCACTTAAGTATGAAAAACTCAGGCTAGGCGGGCGGCTAGCTCAGTTGGTTAGAGCGCTTCCCTTACAAGGAAGAAGTCACAGGTTCGAGTCCTGTGCCGCCCACACTCCGCGCAGAGGTCTTGGCGACCCCTGCGCTTTTTTATTCGGGACGCAGCGCGTCATTCTCACTATAATTTGGATAAAGGCCCATTTGATACAGAGGATTGGAGCGATGCGGCGAATACGACCCTATTGGCTTATGGCCATCATGATCCTGGCGCTTATCCAGGCCGCGCCAGCCCTGGCCCAACGGGGCAAGACCTACAGCGCCGACCAGTTCAACGTCGATCTCGTGGTCCAGCCCGACGGCTCGGCCCAGGTGACCGAGCGCGTGACCTTCCGCTTCGAGGGCGGCCCGTTCACCTTCGCGTTCCGCACCCTGCCGACGCGCTACACCGACGGCATCACCAACCTCGACCTCCGTGAGGACGAGCGCCCCTACACCCTGGGCGGGACAGCGCCCGGCCAGTACACCCTGACCCAGACGCGTGACGGGTTGGACGTGCGCTGGACCTTCGAGCCGACGTCGGATGCGACGCGTACCTTCACCCTGAGCTACCTGGTTAAGGGCGTGATGCGCGCCGAGCAGGGCCAGGCGGCGCTGCGCTGGGGCGCGTTGCCGCCCAACCACGAGTATCCCATCAGCGAGAGCCTGGTGACGGTCGAGTTCCCGAGTGGGACTGTCATCGAGCGCGCCCAGATTCTCAAGGGGGACGGCCTGTTGCAGAGCGTGGAGAACCGCGTGTTCGCGCAGGCCGTCGGTGTGGGGCGGAACGACGAGCTGGTCGTCGGCGCGTGGACCCCGCTCGATGCCTTTACCGGTGTCCCGCCCCAGTGGCAGGTTGAGCAGGAAGCCCGCGATGTGTCCCTGCGGCGGCAGCTCTCCTACGGCGTCATGATCGCCATGCTGATCTTCGGCATCGGTCTGCCCGCCCTGTTCCTCTGGCGCAGCCGCGTGCCGGCTCACCCGCCTGTTAGCCGCGACGAGCCGGTCACCGCGCCGCCCGAGGGGCTGCGGCCGGCCCAGGTTGCGGCCCTCACCGACCACGAGGCAGGCGCATCCTTGGGCACGCTGCTCGACCTGGCGCGGCGGGGCGTCGTGGAGATTCGCGAGCTGCCCGCCCAGGGGCGGTGGGGCAAACCGCAGTTCGAGTTTGTCCTGCTCCAGCCCAACGCGGCCCTCGAGCCATTCGAGCGCAGCATCCTCGACGCCGCGTTCGCCCGCGCCGACCAGCCCTACCGAGTGGCGATGAAAGATCTGGCCAGGGGGCTACAGAAGGCAAGGGGGAGCATCAACCAGACGCTGGTGGCCGACCTGACGGAGCGCGGTCTGCTGGACCCGGCGCGGATGCAGACCAAGCGCCGCTTCTACGTCGCGGCGGCGGTCCTGTTCGTGGTGGGAGTGGTAGTTGGAGCGCTGGCCCTGCTGGTAGGCCCGATCGCGATTCCGCCCCTGCTGGCCTTCTGGGCGCTGGCGCTCGTGGCTTTTTGGCTGGGCGCGAGCTTGTCGCGCCGCTCGGCCGCCGGAGCTGTCATGGCCGCCGGCTGGTCCACCTTCGAGAAGTATCTCAAGCAGGCGATGGCGGGCAAGGCTGCCATTACGCCCGACCGACTGGAGCCATACTTGCCCTACGCGGCGGCCTTTGGCCTGGAGCGGAAGTGGATTCGGCGCTTTGCGCCGGCCGGCGTGGGCATCCCCGCCTGGTTCCACGCCGTGTCCGCGACGCCCGACGCCAGCTTCGCCATCTTCGCGGCAGCTATTAGCTCCGCCTCGTCGTCGGCGGGGGCTTCGGCTGGCGCGGCGGGCGCCGGCGCGGCGGGTGGCGGCGCCAGCGGCGCGGGGTAGGCCCAAGCCAGGCCCGGCGCTAGGCCAACGCCTACTCACGCCTCCGTCGCAACTGGATCGACTTGCCAGCGGTCCCCCGCCCACACTACGTGGGTGACGGGACCGCTGGCCCTGATGAGCTGGGTCAAGCTGTGGGCGAAGGCGGCGGGGTCGCCTGAAGTAAAGCTGGCCAGGTTGCCCTGCGGCTGGGCGTTGAGGAGGTCATGCTGGGTCAGAACCCGGCGCGTCTGGGCCGCGATGGCCGCGCTCGGCTCGACAATGGTCAGCCGCCCGTGGCTGACGCGCTCAATCAGGGGGACGAGGAAGGGGTAGTGGGTGCAGCCCAGGACAAGGGTATCCACCCCCGCGTCGAGCAGCGGCCCGACGTAGTGGGCGACCGCGCCCTCGGCGCGCGGCCCGTCAATCTCGCCCGCCTCGACCAGCTCCACCAGTCCATGCCCCACCCGCGTGTGCAGCTCTACCCCATCGGCAAAGCGCTCCACGACGTCGCTGTACAGGTTCCCCTGCACGGTGCCGGCCGTCGCCAGCACCCCGACGCGGCCCGACCGCGTCAGGCCGACCGCGGTCTTGACGGCCGGGACCATGCCGACGAAGGGGACGGGGAAGGTGGCGCGCAGCGACTCGAGGGCCGCCGCCGAGGCCGTGTTGCAGGCGACGACGATGAGCTTGGCCCCCTGCTCCACCAGAAAGGCGGCGACGGCGTGGCTCAAGCGGCGGATGTCGGGGCTGGGGCGCGGCCCGTAGGGGCAGTGGGCGCTGTCGGCGAAGTAGAGGAGGTCCTCGCCGGGGAGTTGGCGCGCGATCTCGCGCAGAATGGACAAGCCGCCCACACCCGAGTCGAAGACGCCAACGGGGGAGCGGCTAGGCATAGGCAGACTGGGGCCAGGGCGACAAAAACGCGCCAGGATTGACGCCAAACCGGCGTCAATCCTGGCGCCCTGTCTTACGCGGCCTGTTCGAGGCCAAGGCGCTTGCCGCGGTAGACCACGGCTTCGGCGACAAAGTCGGCGAAGATCTGGCGCATGCTGGGGTCTTCGATGGCCAGGACTTCGGGATGCCACTGCACCCCGACGACAAACTGGCTGCCCGGCTTCTCAATGCCCTCCACGAGGCCGTCGGCCGCGACGGCGTTGACGATGAAGCCCGGCGCGACGTCCTTGATGGCCTGATGGTGCAGGCTATTGACCTGGACACGGCCGCTACCGACCGCGCGTTCCAGGCGCGTGCCCGGCGTGACCTCGACGGTGTGCGCGCGGTAGTGGCGCGGGCGGAGCAGGTGCCACTGGTGGACGAGTTGCGAGGGCCGCATGGTCGGGATGTCCTGGATAAGAGTGCCGCCGGCGGTGACGTTGAGCATCTGGACGCCACGGCAGATGGCGAGCAGGGGCTTGCCCTCGGCCAGCGCCCACTGGGTCATCACGGTCTCGACGCGGTCACGCAGCACGTCCACGTCCAGCAGGTGGGGGTGCGGCGCTTCGCCGTAGCGCGCCGGGTCGAGGTCGCCGCCACCGGCCAGCAGCAGGCCGTCCATCTGGTCATAGAGCGCGCGCAGCGTGGTGCGATCGTGCAGCAGGGGCACGAGGAAGGGCGCGCCCCCGACTTCTTCCACCGCCCAGGTATAGCTCTGGCTCATGGCATAGCGGGGCGGAATCTTATCCTCTTTAGAACGTTCGTTGTGGGTGGGAATCCCGATGAACGGCAGTGACATAGGTACTCCTGGTCGCGAAACGCGGCGGTCTGGTGTAACTGAATAGTATAGTAGTCCTGGCTGACCTTGTCAACGTTTCACACGACGAGGTGACAAAAGACAAAAGGCAGAGCATCCTGAGGATACTCTGCCCGGCGTGGGACGGCTGACACTCACACGAGGTAGCGGGGATGGGATTCGAACCCATGACCTTCAGGTTATGAGCCTGACGAGCTGCCTCTGCTCTACCCCGCAGTATATCTATAAGACGCGTGACGCGTGCTACATCTTACATGCTGATCGCATGCTGATGCTGAGCGACGCAACGGACTACTCGGCCGAGCTGGCGTCTTCGGCGGCCATCAAGGCGTCGATGGAGATGAAGTTGCCAGGCGCGGCGGACGGGAGCTGGAATAGGTCACAGCCGCGCCAGCACGCGTCCGGGTTGGTGAGTTCGACCGCCTTGGCGGTGCAGACGGTATACGGCTCAACGCGCTGGAAGATGCCCAGCTTGCGCACGACCCGGGCTTCGAGGACAAGGTGAATGCAGGGGTTGGCGCGCAACAGACCCGGCACAGGACACGTGCGGCACAAACCATAGTGCCACGGCTCAGATTGAGGATTGCGTTGGATCAGCCGACAGGCGCGCCGCGTCGCCTGCCGATGGCTGTCCTCGTGGTAGAAAACGCACGACACACTCTTGTCACTAGGCTGCGAGGTGGTCATAGGTCCTTCTAGCTAACTCTGCCACCTCTATAGTATATGTGCTTCATAGCCCGATGAGAAACACGTGGCCTCAGCGCCACGCCCTGGTCCTTACCTTACCCCCGCTTAAGACTTGCGTTCGAGTCTGTTAAGCCGCGCCGCCGGCAAGGCCTGTAATGCATCTGACACCCTCTGAGTCAGTATGGCAACGTTATCCGTTGCCCGTACCATGTTAGGAGGAACAGTCATGCAAGCGTTACGGTCCTTTGTCAGTCTGATCGCGGTTGTGTTGGCCCTGCTCGTCGCCACCCAAGCCGTCCATGCGGACGGCCCCACCCCTGGGGCGAATGGCGCTACTTACGTGCCGCCTTACGTCCCGCCAGCCATCCTGGCCATTACCGACTGGCGCTATGACTACATCAATGGCCAGCGCTATCTCATCTTCACCGTGACGAACACAGGGTTGTTGCCCGCCAGCCGCTTTACCGCGAACATCACCGAGTCGGCAGGGAGCCGCGTGTTTGCCTCGTTTAGCGGCGTCAATCTCGGTCACGGCGGACAGCGGACCTTCATGTATCGCACGGATGGCTTCTGCTTCACCATCAAGGGCCGCTACACATGGAACACGTCGCGTCAAGTGCGCTTCGGCACGATTGACCCTGTCGACGCCTGTCTAATACGCTAGACCTGCCACACCAACAACCGCATAGACCTGGACAAGCCACCCGCGTGGGTGGCTTGTCGCGTTGTGCAGTCAGCGCCGCGATAGACATCATCAACCCAACCCCATCCCTGCGGAGGCGAGACCTGTATTAGCCCTTTCTCCCTTTGGCCTCAGCGCGCGCCAGATTCTCCTGGACCCGGAACTTCACCACTTCGCGGATAAGGTCGTAGGGCACTGGTTGGCCGAGCGGAAACCGCAGTGACCCCTTGCCACCCTCATAGGGCGCCAGGGCCTGCTTGAATTGCTCGATACCCGATGGCGCCGGATAAAACCCGATGTGGTTCTTAAACGCGGCAAAATGCACCAGGTTCCCCTTAAGCATGAACGTCGGCATCTGGTACTTGATGGTCTCTTCCGCCTCCGGTGCCGCCTCCCGCACCGTCTGCCTGAGCTTTTGCAGAATGGCCTGGACATCCTGCGGAAAGCCCGCGATGTATTCGTCAATCGTTTTGGGCGCGGTCTCATCCCGGCGCATCGTCTCTCCTGACCATGGCCCCAACGGCCACGAAGCGTACGAAGGGTGTGAGACCTTCGTGTGTCTGCCGATAACTTCATCGGCCAGTTTCAACTCTCCGCTGCGGAGGATTGTACACACCCACCACGTCGTGGTCAAAACAGTCTCTCATCCTCCCCTAACCGACGCTTAATGCTCTCTTCATCCAGCGATGAGAGAATAGGGGCAGAACGGTGGCTGACCTCCCACCCTCAAAACCTCTCAGAGACAACGGCCTGGCGACGGAAATTCTCCGTCATCAGGCCGTTGTCTCTTCTACGCTGGTCCTTTTCTTGCCCTACGGCTCGGCAGTGACCTGCGTTTGCCCGTGTGTACTGACCGGATTTACAGGATGAAAACATACACGCCTGATGGAACTCTGGTATCCTGTAAGTCTTGTTCATGCTGTCTATTCTTTAGGGTGGCATCTGCAACGCGCGTGGCCTATAATGGAGTTATTAGGGAGCAAAGGGGAAGAGCCGTGATCAAGCGAGTCTGGGCGCGGGTGCCCACGGTCTGGCCGCGCAGCCGGGCCACCGACACGACGGACGAAGCGATTGGGCCGGTCGTCAACCGCATGGCGTGGCCGGTGATTGTCGAGAACCTGTTGCAGACGCTGCTGGGCCTGGTCGACCTGATCTTTGTCGGGGCGCTGGGCGCGGCGGCGCTGGCCGGCGTCGGCAGCGCCCTCCAGGTGCTGTGGGTGCTCCAGTCGGGCTTCTCGGCCATCACGACGGGCACGACTGTTCTCGTCGCCCACGCCATCGGCGCGGAGCAGCCCGCCGAGGCCAACCGCGTCCTCAAGCAGTCGCTGCTCATCGTCCTGGTCCTGTCGGCGGTCGTCGGCGTCGCGGGCCACTTCCTGGCCGAACCCATTATCGCGGCGTTGGGCGGCGAGCCGGAGGTCGTCGCGGCGGGCGCGGTCTACTTCAGCATCGGGGCCATCACGACCGTCTTCATGCTGGTCATGCTCACCGTCGGCGCGGCCCTGCGCGGCGCGGGCGACAGCAAGACGCCCATGCAAGTCTCGCTACTGACCAACATCATCAACGCCGCCCTGGCCTGGGCGCTTATCTTCGGCCACCTGGGCCTGCCTGCCCTGGGCGTGGCCGGGTCGGCCTGGGCCACGGCCATCGCCCGCGCCGTGGGGGCCGTCGTCCTGGTGGCCGTCCTGCTGCGCGGCAAGGGACCCCTCGTCCTGTCGTGGCGCGGGACGTGGCTGCCCGACTTCGGCCTGCTGGGCCGCACGCTCCACATTGGCGTCCCGTCGATGTTCGAGAACCTGCTCATGAGCGGCGGCATGCTCCTCTACGGCGTGTTCGCCATCCACCTGGGGACGCAGGTCTACGCGGCACAGCGTATCACCCTCAACGCCATCTCGTTCGCTTTCATGCCGGGGCTGGGCTACGCCATCGCCGCCACGGCCCTGGTCGGCCAGGCCCTCGGCGCGCGCAACCCGACGCGCGCCCGCCAGTCGACGTGGTACGCCGCCAACTCGGCCCTCGTCCTGATGTCGGGCGTGGCGCTGGTCATGTTCCTGTTCGGCCCCCAGGTGATGCGCGTCTTCACCGACGACGAGGAACTGGTCCACATCGGGGCCGACGCCCTCAAAGTCATTGCCCTGGCGCAGCCCTTCCACGCCATCGGCCAGGTGCTGGCGGGCAGCCTGCGCGGCGCGGGGGACACGCGCTACGCCATGTGGGCGACCGCCGCCGCCATCTGGGCCATCCGCCTGCCGCTGGCGTACGTCCTCGGCCCCGTCATGCACCTGAGCCTGGCTGCTATCTACATCTCCAACGTCGTCGACGCCGTCGCCCGCCTCGCCCTCCTGTGGCGGCGCTTCAAGCAAGGCCGCTGGATGTTCATCAAGGTATAAGCAGCGCGGTCATGCGATTCTTTCTCCCCGCTGCGTCTTAGCGCCATAGCGCTGGCGTTCAAGACCAGCGAGGCTAACGCCATGACGTGGAGACGCCAGGGCGCAAGCCGCCCATCCCAAGCCCCCAGTCAATAGGCGCCTACCCCACCGGCAGGACCTTGATCGGGCGTTGGACCTCGCGCACGCTCCCTGGCGCTGAGAGTCGCAGGTTCAACTGATACTCGCCCGGCCTTGGCGGGGCGGTCAGGCGCACCTCGACGCGGCGGCGGTCGTCGGGCAGGACGAACAGGGGTAGCGGGGCAGCGGCCTGCTGCATTGGCCCGGACGCCGCGCCGTCGCTCCACTGTGCTGTCACCTCCAGGGTGTCCAGTGGCTGGAAGACGATGGCCGCCGCGTCGTCGTTGGTGACGCTGACGCGCAGCGTGAAGGTCTCGCCGGCGCCGATGCGCTCAGGCAGTGAGATACGCAGGCCGGGCGGCTCAACGGCGACGCGGCCCGGCAGCAGGCGGTAGACAGTATCCGTCCCAAAGCGCTCGACCAGCGCCACGTCGGTGCGGGCCGCGAGCGCCTGCTCGATAGAGGCCGCCTGCGTCGGGGGGTAGGCGGCGCCGTGGACGATGACGAGGTCTACCCCCAGCCCACGCAGCACGTCGAGGGTGGGCGAGGCGGGGAACGTCTCCATCAGGCGCACCAGGTCAAAATAGTCCTCGGGCAGGAAGCCCGAGTGGCCGTTGACGATGGGCTGCCAGTGGTACGTCGAGTAGTACATGTAGTAGAAGGGGAGATCGCTGATGGTGGCGGGCAGCTCCATGACCTCCGTGCGCGGCTGGCGCGCCAGCCACTGGTAGACGGGGGGAATGTCGGCCTGGACGGGCACGGCCAGGTTGGGAACCGGGAAAGAGGCGTACTCCATGCCCACGCCGCCGACGAGGACGGCCGCCAGCCCTGCCCGCGCCACCGGGGACCAGCCCCGCGCCTGGAGCCACCGCCGCAGCATGGCCCAGCCGATGCCCGCCAAGACCGCCAGCCCCAGCATGACCAGGATGGAGAAGCGCGTCACGGCGCGCAGGCCCTGGAAGCCGGGGATATGGTCGTAGAGGAGCAGGTAGGGCAGTGGGACGCCCGTGTCCTGCCCCGCCCACTGCAGAGTCGGTCCCAGCGACATTCCGCCCGTCACAATGACCAGAGCGGCGTAGTAGAGCCAGGCAGGGCGGCGCGTCCGCAGCGTAACCAGCGCACCCAGCCCGCCCGCCAGTGCGGCCAGTAGACCGGGGAAGAGGCGGTGCTCGGCGGGCCACTTGGTCGGGCTGGTCCAGCGCGCCGTCAGCGCCCCGTACAGCCGATTGTCGGGCGGCGCAACCAGGTAGTCCTGGGGCGAGGCCGACAGATCTTTGACCTCGGCCAGTTCACGCTGGAAGCCGTACTCCTTCTGCACTCGGAAGTAGGGCTGCGTGAAGGGGAGGATGACCGCGCCGGCCAGCGCGCAGGCGACGACGAACTTGAGGGCCAGGTCCCAGGTCAGCGTCCGCCACTGTGTGACGACGTAGACCACGACAAACAGGCCCACGACGACTCCCATGAACAGGGCATAGTAGAAGGTCGACAGGGCCTGGAGGGTGAAGAATAGGGCGAAGGCGAGGAAGTAGCGCCACTGCCGCCGCGTGACGGCCAGGTGGAGCGCCAGCAGCGTGAACGGCATCCACTGCGTCGCCAGCAGTTGGACGTGGGCGAACTGGGCGAAGCGGTAGGGCGCGAAACCGAAGATCATACCGGCCAGTAGCCCCGCGCCCGTGCTGCCGATCAGATGCCTGGTCAGGAGGTACGCGCCCAGCGCCGACAGCCATAACGACGCCACGACCAGGACGTTGGTCGCCAACAACGGGTTGCCGCTCAGCCACAGCACGGGCGCGAAGATGGGCAAGCTGCCCACCTCGATCTCCGAGAAGGCCAGGTTGTCGGGGAAGGGGTAGAGAATGTTGCCGTGGAACAGGTGGGTTGGGTCGGAGAACAGAGTGCGCGTACCCCAGGCGAGAATCTAGGTGTTGAGCAGGGTGTCGCCGGGTTCGCGGGCGTGGGTGGCCAGATGGAGCGAGAGTGGGTAGAGGAGGACCAGGGTCAGCGCCAGGAAGAAGAGGCCGGCCAGCGCGACGTGCTTCGCCCCCGACCGAACGAGCGGGGCAGAACGGTCAAAGCTCAAATTGTCAACCTCGCGGTCGGGTTGGGCCAATGCTAAACTAATCCCAGGCTGAAACCAGCAGCGCGCCAGCGACTGGAAGTCGCGGCTGGCGGGCCTGCGGCCGAGCGTTGGCTTCCGCCGACGCCTTGACGTGGGCAACGAGCGCGTCCGCCTGTGCGGACGCGCGGCGCGGAGCGCCCATGAGGCCCGACCTCGGTCGGAGCGATGCCGGTTTCGCCATGCGAGCAGTATAGCCAGGTCCCCAGGGCCGTCAAGACCGGCGGGCGTTCGGCTACGCCCAGTCATAGCCGCCGTTGCCCTCCTCCAGCTCCAGCCGTCGCTCCAGTCCGCCGGCCTGGCCCTCGTCGTAGCCGCCGTGGCCGCGCCACAGCACCCGCCCGTGGCGGTCGAGCAGCAAGACAGTGATGGTATGGGAGTCGAGACCCAGGGCGTGGATGAAGTGCGTCTTATCGGTGTAGACCGTCAGGGTCCGCTCGCGCACCACACGCTCCGTGATGCCCGCCGCCATGCCGCCGTCGATCATGGGCCGCATGAGGCGATAGCGATGGGAGATGACGGGCAGTTCGTACATGCGCAGCGTGGCGTGGTCGGCCATCAACGCCTCCAGCCACTCGGCCCAGGTGTCGACCAGAGTCTGATGCCAGCGCTCAAACGCGACGATGACGACGTTGAACTCGCCCTCGAAGTCCTGGGGTAGGTGAAAGACCCGCCCTTCTAGATTGCGGCCCTGAACTGGTGGGAAAACGCTTGCCCCTCGCTGCATCTTGGCATCTCACTCCCGTCGATGCCGTCTTGACGCCGCGAGGGGCGTCTCTTTTTACCCGTCACTCAGGATGGCTGCCGGGTCAGGATGGGTGATGTCGGGTAGCGGCGTGTCCAGCAGCAGCGGCCACAGGCGGCCGATGAGGTCAGCCCAGCCGGTTGCGGCGGCCAGCGCCGTCGCAACCGGCATGTCGTCCACGGGATGGGCAATCTCGTTGCGGCGGTCGAGCAGCAGGTCAAGCTCGTGCAGCCAGGCGGCCCGCTGCCCGACGAACAGGCCGGTGTGGTAGCGCGCCAGGTCCACCAGTTCACCCATGCGCGAGTGGGGGTCCTCGATGTTCTCCCGCTGACGACGGCTGAGGGAGGACAGGCCGAGCAGCCAGGCCCAGAGGGCCTGGCGCAGCCCCTCGTGCAGCGCCAGAACCGCCAGTTGGACCTCGGCGTTGTTGCGGGCGCGCTCGTAGCGGGCGAGGGCGCGCCGTAAGGTCGCCTCGGCGTGGCGGCGCTCATCCGGCGTCGCCGAGCCAGGGGCGTTCGCGTCAGGATGGGGTGCGAGCGGGGGGACGGTGGTCAAGGTCTCTCCTCGTGGAACGATACTCTAGCGGCGATTATAGGCAGGGCGGCGAGAGGGGCAAATGCTGACGAGAATCTGACGAAAATGGGCTTGTCCGCTAAACCCGTATCCTATGAGCCTCGAAAGCGTTTTTTGGTTTAGATTAATGCGCTCTTAATCTTGCATTAATCTAGGAGTTGGGTAAACTGAGCGTGCAAGCGAGCGGAACTGAGAGGCCGCTCGTTGCCCATGCCCACCACCACACAGGGAGGTTAGACACATGCGACGAGTAATCGTCATGGCAGTCCTCGCGTT